>DAISWT010000213.1:0-1693 GCA_036826235.1 Acidobacteriota bacterium
GGAGGATGAACAGACCGGCGTACTTGGTGCTGCGCTCGGCCATCCGGTACTCGTCGACCGGCGTGATCAGATCGAGACCGAACTTGGAGGCCTCGACCGTCTCGCTCATGCTGGTCCCGTCGTTCCAGGCCTGCGGATAGTTGCGTCCGAGGAACGGGATGCTCCAGGACGCCTCGAAGCCGTGGTCGGTCACCGCCCGCTTCGCCGGCAGCCAGTTCCCCTGGAAGGAAGGGTGTGGCCAGTTCGACCGGAGACTGACGCTGGTCTCCCGTCCGAACGGCACGAAATAGACTCCGACGCTGCCGTTCAGGACGAGGGGGAACTTGAACTCGAAACCTGATGCCGGCGGCCCCCCGCCGGTGAGCGGCGCGTGGATCCCCGTGTCCGTCAGATTGAACGCGCCCGTCCCCGGCAGGAAGGGGATCGTCCGGCCGTTCCAGATCAGATCGGTCCGCTCCTGGATCGCCCTGGCGTCGCTGATGCCGACGCCGATCTCCGCCCGGTCCCAGCGGATGTCGGCCGCCGGAACGTTCCATTCGGCGAGGTCCGGCTTCGCGAAGCGCCCCGAGACCTCGAGCTTCAGGTGGTAGACCGGCACCGAGAAGATGCCCCGGTGACGCACCTCGGTGTCGATCTGGCCGCGGACGGAGAGGCTCTCGGGGAGGACGGTCATGCGATGGATCTGCTCGCGCACCACCTTCTCGCCCTTCTTGTCGAGCTCGACCCGTCGCTGGACGTACGGGACCATCAGCGCCGGGCCGGTCATGATCTGAAGCTTGCCCCACTTCGCGGTGACCTCCTCGACGGCGCCCTGGCGGGTGGCGCTCCGTTCGGACACGAGACTTCCGATCATCGCCGCCGGGATCAGGAGCAGCAGGACCAGGAAGCCGATCAGGAGCAGCCGCAGCATCTGCGATCCGCGGATCGCCGTCAGCACTCCCTGGAGCTCGGTCTGCATCGGCTTGCCCCCACCCCCAACATACGCGCCCGCGCGGTTAAGGCAAGCGCCGCCGGGCCATGGCGAACGGACGCGCGGCCCTCCGTCTATACTGGTTCCATGGAGTTGCCGGCCCTTCTCCTCATCTTCTTCGTGTCGGGCATGGCCGGCCTGCTCTATCAGGTCGTCTGGGTGCGGGAGTTCGGGCTGATCTTCGGGAACACGCTCCACTCCGCCGCCCTGGTGAGCGGCGTGTTCATGGTCGGCCTCGGGGCCGGGGGTCTGTTGGCGGGGTTCGTCGCCGACCGGGCGTACCGGCGCGACCGACTGGCGCCGCTGCGGCTCTATGTTCTTTCGGAGGCGTGGATCGGTCTCCTGGGAGCGAGCATCGCCGCAGTCTTGCCCCGACTGGAGGCGCTTTCGGCGCAATTCTCGTCCTATGTGGTCGGGACCCATGGCTGGTACCATCTCAGCGCCGGTTCCTATCTGTTCCGCTACGGGATCGCCATCCTCCTCGTCCTTCCCGTCACCCTTCTCATGGGCGGCACGCTGACGCTCCTGATCCGCGTCGTGATCCGGTCGGACCTGTCCTCCGCCGGCTGGCGCGCCGGTCTCTTATACGGCCTGAACACGGCGGGCGCCGCGACCGGCTGCCTGCTCGTTGATGTCCTGTGGATTCCCCGCCTGGGGATTTGGAGCACGGAGCTCCTGGCCGCCAGCCTGAACATCGCGGCAGCCGCCGGCGCGCTCGCGATC
>DAISWT010000213.1:1719-5323 GCA_036826235.1 Acidobacteriota bacterium
CCCGCCGTACCCGATCCGCCGCTCGCCGCGCCGGCGGCCGCCGAGACGGGTGGACCGTCATCGACGACCCTCGTGGCCGCCGCCATCTTCCTCTCCGGCTTCGCAGCCATGGGGATGGAGATCCTCTGGTTCCGCTTCCTGACCAGCGCCCTCGGTCAGTACCGTCTGGTGTTCTCCCTGCTCCTGTTCGAGATCCTCGTGGGTCTCTGGCTGGGCTCGATCGCCGGCGGGTATGTCTCGAGACGATGCGACCGGGCCGCGTCATGCTGGATCGGCTCGCAGATCGCCTTCGCGCTCTCCGCCCTGGGTGCGCTCTACTTCTTCGACCTCGAGACGGTGCAATCGGAGATCCACAGCCTCCTGACCCGGTCGACCGCGGGTCTCGGGCTCCTCGAAGAGACGGCGGTGCATCTCGGGGCGATCGCCCAGCTCGTGGCCCTGCCGGCCTTCTTCATGGGGTTCGCCTTTCCGCTCGCGAACGCCGTCGTGCAGAGGCGCGAAGAGAGCGTCGGCCGGCGCGCCGGGATCCTCTACCTGTTCAACTGCCTCGGCGCGGTCTCCGGCTCGACGGCGACCGCGTTCATCCTGCTGCCGACCCTGGGAATGAAGGGAAGCGTCTCGGTCCTGATCGCCTGCGCCGCGGGCGTCACGGCGCCCCTCGCCCTGTGCCGGGATCGTCCGGCGCGACTCCCGGCCGGCTCCCGGGCGCCGCGCCGGCTCCTCGGGGCGGGGCTGGTCGCCACGATCGTCTGCCTGGTCGCCTGGAGCCGGGTCCCCGACGACTATCTCATCATCAGGAGCTTCCGCGCCGCGGGTGGCAAGTCCCTGCGCGGACTTCTCCGCAAGCCCTACCTGCTGGCCACGAGCGAGGGACCGCTCGAGACCATCCTCATCCTCGAAGTGCCGGATCGCGGCCGGACGCTGTTCACGAACGGACATCGCATGTCATCGACCGAGATCGGAGCGCAGCGATACATGCGCGCCATGTCGCACCTCCCCCTTCTCCACATGGACGACCCGGAGAGCGTCCTGGTCATCTGCTTCGGGGTCGGCAACACCGCCCACGCCGCCTCGCTGTATGCCTCGGTGAACAGCATCGAGATCGTCGACATCTCCGAGCACGTGCTCGAACAGGCGGGCTTCTTCTCCGAGACCAACGGCCGGATTCTCGAGGACCCCCGCGTCCGGGTGTTCGTCAACGACGGACGGCAGCATCTGCGCATGCGGCCGGCCGCGACCTACGACCTCGTGACCCTGGAGCCGCCTCCGATCAACTTCACCGGGGTCGCCGCCCTCTACTCGAAGGAGTTCTACGCCCTGGTCCGCGACCGCCTGAGAGCGGGCGGCTTCGTCAGCCAGTGGCTGCCGATCGGACAGGTGCCGCCCGCCACGGTGCGGTCGATGGTCCGGGCCCTGGTCGAGGTGTTCCCGAACGCCATCCTGGTGAACGGCGATTCCAGCGACTTCATTCTGCTCGGCCGCAAGGACCGCCCCATCACGCTGGATCCCGTGGCGCTGGCCAGGCGGCTCGACGCGAATCCTCCGGTCCGGGCGGACCTCCAGCGGACCGAGATCGGCACCGACACGGAGATCTTCGGGATGTTCGCGGCGGACGCCTACCGTCTCAAGGTCGGAGCCGGCCAGAGCCTCCCCGTCACCGACGATCTTCCGATGCTCGAGTACGCCAGGATCTACCGCAAGCGGGTCGACAGCCCCATTGATCTGCTCGACGTCGGCCGGGCGCCGAGCTGGTGCCCCGATTGCTTCCAGGACGGGAACGCGCTCGAGCCGGTGGGGGACCTGACGACCTACCTGTGGATCATGAATGAGATCTACGTCCGCGCCGCGTCCGAGAGCGACGCCACCCGCGCGCAGGGGCGGCTGCTGCCCTGGGACCCTCCCCGGGACCGGGGCTTGGTCGAGCGGACGGTGCGCAACAGTCCATACCTGCACCGCATTCTGCCCGGACTGCGGGACAACGTGGAGGACACCCGATGAGCCAGAATGAACCGGTCATCCGGAACATCTCCGATACCGCGCACTGGGCGGCGGTGTACCGGGCGCGCGAGAGCGGGCGGCCGGGCGCCTTGTTCCGCGATCCGTTCGCGCGCCGGCTGGCGGGCGAGCGTGGCGAGCAGATCTTCGCCACGCTGCCGGCCAGGGACCGGAACGAGTGGGCCTGGGTGATGCGCACCTTCCTGTATGACCAGCTCATCGCGGAGCAGCTCAGGCAGGGGGCCGACCTGGTCGTCAACCTGGCCGCCGGCCTCGACGCGCGTCCGTACCGCATGCCACTGCCCTCGTCGCTCGCCTGGATCGAGGTGGACCTGCCGGGGGTGCTCTCGTATAAAGAGGGTATGCTGCGAAGCGAGAAGCCGGCGTGCATCCTGGAGCGCGTCCCTCTCGACCTGTCGGACGTGGCCGCCCGGCGCGCGCTGTTCGAGAGACTGGGCCAGCGGGCGGCCCGGGCGCTGATCATCACCGAGGGCCTGCTCATCTATATGACGCCGGACGAAGTCGGCGCGCTCGCTCAGGACCTCGCCGCGCAGCCCGGCTTCCGGCGCTGGGTCCTCGACATGGTCTCTCCCGGCCTCCTGCGCATGATGCAGAAACGAATGGGCGCGCAGTTGAGCCGGGCCAGCGCCCCGTTCAAGTTCGGCCCGGAGGAGGGTCCCGGGTTCTTCATTCCTTTCAGCTGGCGCCCGGCGGACGTCCGCTCGATAGCGCGGACGGCGGTGCGCCAGCGGCGCGCTCCCCTCCTGGTGCGCCTGACGTCATTTCTGCCCGAATCGAACGGTCGTCAGGGCTCGCGCCCCTGGGGGGGCGTCTGCCTTCTGGAAAAGCAGGGGGCTGGAGTGGCGACTCTCTGAGGAGACAACCCAATCATGGCAGCCTATATCATCGCCGATGTCGAGATCACCGACCCGGTGCAGTATGCCGCGTACATCCGGATCGTCCCGCCGACCATCGCGAGGTATGGCGGCAGGTTCCTCGTGCGCGGCGGCAGGACCGAGGTGCTGGAAGGCTCGTGGAGCCCCCGGCGCGTGGTGGTGCTGGAGTTCCCGAGCTTCGAGCACGCCAGGCAATGGTGGGCGTCGGAGGAGTACAGCGCTCCCAAGGCCCTGCGCCAGGGCGCCTCGATCGGCAACTTGATTCTGGTCGAAGGTGTCTGAGCCCGAGATCCTCTCCTTCGACTGCTACGGCACCCTGATCGACTGGGAGACCGGCATCCTCTCGGCGCTCGCCCCGGTCCTGGCGCGCCATGGCCGGAGCGTACCGGACGAAGAGCTGCTCGAGGCCTTCGCGACGCTCGAGGCCGGCGCCGAGCAGCGGCCATTTCGCGCGTACGCGGTCGTTCTCCGAGAGGTAGTCGAGGGCCTGGGCCGCCGGTTCGGCTTCGTCCCGTCCGAGACGGATCGCGGCGTCCTGGCCGCGTCCCTCGGGGACTGGCCGGCGTTCCCCGACACGCGGGACGCGCTCCTGGCGCTGAAGACCAGATACCGGCTGGCGATCATCTCCAACATCGACGACGACCTGTTCGCGCGGGCGGCCCGGTCGCTGGGGGTCGAGTTCGACTGGGTCGTCACCGCCCGGCAGGTCGGCT
>DAISWT010000214.1:0-5311 GCA_036826235.1 Acidobacteriota bacterium
TCTCGCCGAACAGCATCTATGCCTACCTGCAGGCCATCGCCTACGGCCTGATGGGGCTTAAGATCGAGGAGAGGGCGCGCGACATCTTGAAGGGGTTGCAGCAGCTCCAGGGAGACTTCGGGGTCTTCCACGATACGTTCCAGCTCGGACAACGTCATCTGAAAAATGCCCAGAACGCCTTTGCCGACGCCGGCGAGCGGGCGGTGAAGCTCGGGGACAAGATCCAGCAGTTCGCCAACGTGGCGCAGGATCCTCAGCGCGAGGAGCCCGCATCACCCCCGACGCTGCAGGCGGGCGATCGCTTCCGGCCCCGGAGCCTGGAGCAATGACGCGGCCCGGCCGCGGGGTCCGGTCGGCGGCGGGTCTGTTTGCGGCGGCTGCCCTGGCCGCCGGATCCGCCGGCACGGCCCGCGCCGCCAAGATGTTCTCCCTCAGCCTCGACGACGTCGCCAACGGCCGGGCCGAGGTGGTCGACCTGACGCACGACCTGCGCGAAGGGACCCCGATTTTCCCGGGCGGCATCCCCTTCACTCTGGAGCCGCTCACGCAGCTCTCCGACGGCTATTACATGAACTCCTTTGTCTCGGGAGAGCACACCGGCACTCACGTCGATGCCCCCGCCCACTTCGGCAAGGGGCTGCCGACGGTCGACGAGATCCCCTCCACCAATCTGGTCAGCCAAGGCATCTTGATCGACGTGCAGGCGAAGTCGTCCGCCAACTCGGATTACGTGCTGACTCTCATCGACCTGCAGGAGTGGGAGAAGGCCAACGGGCGCATCCCGGCCCACGCCCTGGTCATCCTCAACACGGGATGGCACCAGCGCTGGGAGAACCCGGACCGCTACCTGAATCGTGACGAAAGCGGCGCCCTGCATTCCCCGGGCTTCGCGGCGGACACGGTGCGCTATCTTCTCAAGGAGCGCAACGTGAATGGCGTCGGGATCGATACCGCCAGCATCGATCCGGGCAAATCGAACGCCTTCGAGGCGCACAAGGCGGTTCTCCAGGGCGGGCGCTATGGGGTCGAGAACCTCGACAACCTGAACGTCCTGCCGGCCCGGGGGTTCAGCGTCGTCGTGGCTCCCATGAAGATCAGCCGCGGCTCCGGCGCCCCGGCGCGTGTGCTCGCCATCGTTCCGCGTTAAACCGCGCTTCACGCATCCGGCGCCCCCTCGCGGGGCGGCCGCAGGAGGGTTCCGGATGGATGTCTACCTGGTCACCGTCGTCGCCTACCTTCTGATCTTGATTGGCATCAGCGTCTGGCTCGGATTCCGCGTCAAGACTCAGGAGGATTTCATGGTGGCGGGGCGGACGCTCACCTGGCCGATCCTGGTCGGCACGCTCCTGGCGACCTGGATTGGATCGGGGAGCATCTTCGGAGGCGGGACACTGGGCTACCAGCAGGGCTTCGCCGCGCTCTGGCAGCCCGCCGGCGCCTGGCTTGGGATTGTCATCATCTATTTTGTGGCGGGCCGCGCACGCCGGTTCGGCCAGTTCACGGTCCCTGACATCATGGAGGAGCGCTATGGCGCTTCGGCCCGGGTCCTGGCGACGATCGCGACCGTCGTGTCGTACGTGATCATCGTCTCCTATCAGTTCCGTGGTGGCGGGAGGGCGCTGCACCTGGTCATACCGAGCGTCTCCTACAACACGGGCGTCCTGATAACCGCTGTCGTGGCCACCGGCTTCACCATCTTCGCGGGGCTGATGTCGGTCGCCTATACCGACATCGCCAACGGGATCATCATCCTGGCGGGCACCATCATCTCGGTCCCCTACCTGATCCACTCGGCGGGAGGTTGGCAGGAGATCCATAGCGCGCTTCCTCCCTCACACTTTTCTCTCCTCGGGACGATGACCCTCAAGGAAGCACTGGCGTTGTTCCTGCCGACACTCTTTCTGCTGCTGGGCAACGCCAACACGTACCAGCGCTTCTTCGCCGCCCGTGACGAGCGTGAGGCGCGACGGTCCGTGGTGGGATGGGTGGCAGGTGTGATCATCGTCGAGACCCTGGTCGTCACCCTCGCGGTCGTCGGCAGCAGTATGCCCCGCTTCCGGGGTTTGGCTCTGCCCGAGACGATCATCCCCGAGGTGGCTCGCAATGGACTGCCCACTGCCATCGGCTGCCTGCTCCTCGCCGCGATCGTCGCGATCATCGTCTCGACCGCCGACTCCTTCCTTCTCGTCCCCGCCACAAACCTGGTGCGCGACATCTACCAGCGTTTCATCAACCCACAGGCGACGAACCAGCAGATCCTGGTTTATTCGCGGCTGGCCGTGTTCGGCCTCGGCGCTTTGTCTTATGGCATCTCGGTTTCCACGTTCAAGGGGATCCTGCAGGCGGTCCTCGCCGCCTACAGCATCTACGGGGCGGCGGTGACTCCGGCCCTGCTCGCCGTCTTCTTCTGGCCGCGCGCCACCTCTACGGGTGGCACGGCGTCGATCCTCGTCGGGACGTTGGTCTGGCTGGTCTGGGAAATCTGGCGCGCCCTCCTGTTGAACGGGGAGCAGTTTCCTCTTGGGGTGGAGACCATCTACTCGGCCCTGGCTGCCTCCACCCTGGCTCTGGTGGTGGTCAGTTTGGCCACGCCGCCCCAGCCGGAGAGAAGCCGTCGCTTCGCC
Organism: Acidobacteriota bacterium; assembly: GCA_036826235.1. Classification (GTDB taxonomy): domain Bacteria; phylum Acidobacteriota; class Polarisedimenticolia; order Gp22-AA2; family Gp22-AA2; genus Gp22-AA3. The sequence continues at coordinate 2,625 of DAISWT010000214.1, forward strand.
GCGAGCACCGGAGACTGACGGTGCCGCCACGGCGGCGGCCTCGCGGCCGACCGACGGATCCTGCGGGCCCGACCCGCAACATCCGGATTCTGGTGGAGTACGAGGGGACCCGTTACTCCGGCTGGCAGGTGCAGGAGGGACAGCGCACCGTGGCCGGGGAGCTCCTCACCGCCCTGCGCGCGCAGTTCAACGAGACACCGAAGCTGATCGGCTCCGGGCGCACCGATCAGGGCGTGCACGCCGAGGGTCAGGTCGCCAACTTCTTCACCCGGGTCGCCACGCCGGCCCCCGGAATCGTCGAGGCGCTGAACGACCACCTGCCGCCCGACATCAACATTCTGGAGGCCCGCGACGCCCCGCTGTCGTTCCACGCCCGCCACGACGCGCTGGCCCGCCGCTACCGATATCAGATCGCCTCGCGCCGCTCCGCCTTCTTCAAGCGCCTGATCTGGTGGGTTCGCCGGCCTCTGGACCTCGACGCCATGGAGCAGGCGACCCGGGCTTTCGCCGGCCGGCACAACTTCTCGTCCTTCGCCGATCGGCACGCCGAGATCGCCGAGCCGAGAGTCCAGGTCTTCACGGCGTCGCTGCGTCGCGGTGATTTCCTGACGTCGTTCACTATCGAGGCGGACCACTTCCTGCCGCGCATGGTGCGGCGCATCGTCGGCGTCCTGGTGCAGGTCGGTCTTGGCCAGCTGCCGCCGGAGGCGACGGGGCGCTTCCTCGCCGAAACGGTGGACGACCCCGCGCAGTGGACTGCCCCACCGTCGGGTCTTTTCCTGGAGCGCGTGACCTACCCGGCCGACCCGGGAGCCCCGCCGCGACGCACGGGTCGCGCCTAGGATCTGTTTCGGGATCGGAGGGGCCGCGCCGGTGTTGCCGGCAGTCGGGCCCGCCGCTATACTCCCGCCGCGTCCCAGCCGGGACGTCCGATCCTGAGAACAGGAGGCCTTATGCGGAACGTGCGTGCCTTCCCCCTGGTTCTTCCCGCGCTGCTCTCGGCTTACGCGGCCCTCGCGGCCCCGCCGGCCGTTTCCCCGGAGGTGAAGCGCGTCCTCGATGCCGCCGACGTGAAGCGGATCGACGCCGATCTGCGTTTTCTCGCCGACGATGCGCTCGAGGGGCGCGGCACGGGACAGAAGGGGGGCCGGCTCGCCGCCCTCTACCTGGAAGCCCGTTTCCGTCTTCTGGGGCTCGTTCCGGGGGCCACGAAGGATGAGTACCTCCAGGAGGTGCCCCTCGTGGGGGTCGAGACCCAGCCTCAAAGCCAGCTCGTCATCACGACCGGTGACAAGAAGTTCGAGGCGCGCTGGCTCGACGATTACGTCGCGAACAGCCGGACCGAAAAGGACCAGGAGGAGATCGACGCGCCTCTGGTCTTCGCCGGCTACGGCATCGTGGCGCCGGAGTACAGGTGGGACGACTTCAAGGGAGAGGACGTCAGGGGGAAGGTCCTGGTGATGCTGGTGAACGATCCGCCTTCGGACGACCCCGCCCTGTTCGGCGGCAAGGCACTCACCTATTACGGCCGGTGGACCTACAAGTATGAGAGCGCCGCCCGGGCCGGCGCGGCAGGAGCGATCCTGATCCACACCGACGAGTCGGCCGGGTACGGCTGGAATGTCGTGCGCAACTCCTGGGGACGCGAGACCCCGTTCGTGGCGCTCGGCCCGGGAAGCCCGCGGCCCCTGCCGATCGCCTCCTGGGTGACCGAGTCGTTCGGACGCGCTGTCCTGACGGCCGCCGGACAGGATTTCGACGCCTTGCGCACGGCGGCCGCGTCGCGCGACTTTCACCCGGTCGCGCTGCCGCTGCGCGTCCAGGCGCGGCTGGTCTCGAGGATCCGCCCGATCGTGACGTGGAACGTGATCGGTCTTCTTCCCGGCCGCGACCCGAAGCTGCGCGATCAGGCGGTCGTCTACACGGCGCACTACGATCATCTCGGACGCGGCAACCCCGAGGACGGCGACGACATCTACAACGGCGCACAGGACAACGCCTCCGGCGTCGCCACGCTGCTCGAAACCGCCCGGCTGTACACGCTCCTGCCGAATCCGCCCAGGCGCAGCATCCTGTTCATCGCCTGCGCCGCCGAGGAGGGCGGTCTGCGCGGATCCGAGTATTACGCCGGCCATCCGGTTGTGCCGCCTCACCTCACGGCCGCCAACATCAACATGGACGGCACGCCGGTCTGGGGACAGCCCCGGGATTTCACCTTTCTTGGGGCCGATCACTCGACGCTGCGCGAGGTGGTGGACGACGCCTCGCGTGTCCTCGGCTTCAAGCCGGTGGCCGACCCGCACCCCGAACAGGGCAAGTTCTATCGATCCGATCAGTTCAACTTTGCCAAGGTCGGCATCCCGGCGTTCGGCCTGGATCCCGGCATGGATTATCTGGGCAAGCCGGCCGGCTACGGCGAGAAAATTTGGAACGAGTACGAGGAGAAGCGCTACCACCGCCCGAAGGACGAGTACGACCCCGCCTTCGACCTCTCCGGATCGGCGCAGACGGCCCGGATCGCCCTGTACGTCGGCTACCGGGTAGCCTCGACCGACGCCATGCCGCAGTGGAATCCCGGGGATGAGTTCGCCGCGGCCCGCACCTCCGCGCTGGCCGACGCCGCCAAGTCCGGGCGTTGAGACGGGTCAGCCTGTGACCCGGTCGATGCGTGAGTCCTCCGGCTCGGC
>DAISWT010000215.1:0-4846 GCA_036826235.1 Acidobacteriota bacterium
GTCGGCAAGACCGAGCTGGCGCGCGCGCTCGCGGAGTTCCTGTTCGACGACGAGCGGGCGATCATCCGCATCGACATGTCGGAATACATGGAGAAGCACGCCGTCGCACGGATGATCGGCGCACCGCCGGGCTACGTGGGTTATGAAGAGGGCGGTCATCTGACCGAGGCGGTGCGCCGGCGACCCTATTCGGTCGTCCTGTTCGACGAAATCGAAAAAGCCCACCCGGATGTGTTCAACGTCCTCCTGCAGATCCTGGAGGACGGCCGGCTGACCGATGGCAAGGGGCGGATCGTGGATTTCAAGAACACCCTGGTCATCATGACCTCGAACCTGGCCGGCCCGCTGATCCAGTCGTGGGAGGGGCGCGATCGGGATGAGCTCAAGAGGCTGGTCGAGGACGACCTCAAGAAGACCTTCCGGCCTGAGTTCCTGAATCGCATCGACGAGATCGTCCTGTTCCATCGTCTCACCCGGGACGACCTGCTGAAGGTCGTCGACATCCAGGTGGCGCGGGTCGGCTCCTTGCTGCAGGCACGCCAGCTGACGCTGCAGATCACGCCGGCCCTCCGCAAGCGCCTGGCAGAGATCGGGTACGATCCGCAATACGGCGCCCGGCCGCTGAAACGAACCATCCAGCGGTTGCTCCTCGATGCGCTGTCCCGCAAGGTGCTCGAAGGAGCGTTCGGACCCGGAGACGTCATCCGCGCCGACTGGTCGCGCGAGACTGACGGAGTTGTGTTCGAAAAGTTTCTGGCACAGGAGGCGGCCGCTCACGGCCAGAGGAAGGGACGTTGAGAACGAACTCGCGCGGCCGGGCCGGGTGAGATCCCGGAACTGCAGGAGGCACCGATGGCAGACACGAAATGGGAACCGTTCCGCGATCTCCTGACGATCCAGGACCGCATGAATCGCCTGTTCCAGGAAGGGCTCGGCCGCCGGATGGGGCCTGAGGACCGGCCGGCCGGCCAGTGGTCGCCTCCGGTGGATATCCTGGAGAACGACGACCGGATCGTGCTGCGCGCCGATCTCCCCGGCGTCGAGCAGGACGACATCGAGCTTCGAGTGGAGGACGGCATTCTGGTCCTGCGCGGGCAGCGCAAGCCACCCGCGGACGTTCGCCCCGAGGACATGCACCGTTCGGAGCGTCCGCACGGCTCGTTCGTCCGGTCCTTCAGCCTGCCGCAGAACATCGATCTCTCGGCGATCCGCGCGTCCCAGAAGAGCGGCGTGCTGGAGGTGGTCATGCCGAAGAAGCAGGAGTCGAAGGCGAAAGCGATTCGCATTGAAGTGAAATGATCTCCGCCAGGAGCGCGGAGTGACGTCTAAGGAGAGAGTCAATCCATGAGCGCGTTGAAGACGGCGTTTTTCCTTGGTCTTCTGTCGGCCCTGATCGTGGCGATTGGTGGCGCCCTCGCCGGTCGCCGGGGAATGATTGTCGCCCTCGGGCTCGCGGCGGCCATGAATTTCTTCTCGTACTGGTTCTCGGACCGCCTGGTCCTGGCAATGCACAGGGCCCAGCCCGTCACGCGGGAGCAGGCGCCACAGCTTTTTGAGATTCTCGAGCGACTGACGGCGCGCGCCGGGCTGCCGATGCCCCGCGTCTATGTCCTTCCCGAGGACGCCCCGAACGCCTTCGCGACCGGGCGCGATCCGCATCACGCGGCGGTCGCCGTGACGCACGGCATCCTGAGGATCCTGAACGCCGAGGAACTGGAGGGTGTCCTGGCGCACGAGCTGTCGCACGTGAAGAATCGCGACATCCTGATCGGCTCGATCGCGGCGACACTGGCCGCCACCGTCATGGTGATCGCGAACATGGCGAGGTGGGCCGCTCTCTTCGGCGGAGGTCAGCGCGACGATCGCGAGGGTGCGAACCCGATCGCTCTGCTGGCGGGTATCATCCTGGCGCCGATCGCTGCGACCCTCATCCAGCTGGCCGTGTCCCGGGCCCGCGAATTTCAGGCGGACGCGAGCGGCGCCGAGATGACGCATAACCCGTACGGTCTGGCCAACGCCCTGCAGAAGCTGGAAGACAGCAGCCGGCGGATCCCGATGCTGACGGCCGGGCCGGCCTCCAGTCATCTGTTCATCGTCAAACCGTTCACCGGGCAGGCCCTGGCGAACCTGTTCAGCACCCATCCGCCGATCCGCGAGCGCATCCGGCGCCTGACCGGTCGCTGAGACGGGGAGCGTATCCGCCGGCCGCCGGTTCGGCGCGACAGCACATTGACATGATGGGAAGACACGTGACACCCGACGGTACAAAGCCGACGGTCAACGAAAAGATCGAGCGCGAGGGCAACGGGCGCGACCAGGCCTTCTCCGTCATCGATCGAAGACCCGCCTACCGGGACGATGTCCAGCCCGCGTCGGAGCGCGGTCTCCCCACCTACGTCGAGGAGCTCAAGGCGCGGACCGAAGAGGCGGAGCGACGCGTCCGGGAGATCTCTGCCGCGTACCGCCGGATCGACCAAGAGCGCGACGCCTTCCGGGAGCGGCTGACCCGGGACCTCGAGAGACGCGTCGACGTGGCGCGCGCGGACCTGATGCGCAAGGTGCTTGATGTCCTGGACGATCTCGACCGCGCCATCGCCGCCGCGCCCACCGCCGCCGACCCGACCACTTTCCTGGCCGGCGTCACCATGATCCGCGACCGCCTGTTTCAGGTCCTGGCGTCCGAGGGCGTTCAGGCGATCCAGACCGTGGGACAGCGCTTCGATCCCGCTACGGCCGAGGCTATCGCTGTCGAAACGACCGCGGATGCCGGGCAGGACAATCTGGTCCTGGCGGAAGCGGCGAAGGGGTACGTGCTGGGCGGCACGCTCCTCCGCCCGGCGCGCGTCAAGGTGGCGCGGCACGGGTCGCCGGCGACCGGAGCGGGGGAGGACGATCATTAAGCGCCCATCCCTGACCGAGGAGCCCCGCGGGGTACGGCGTCGTCCCGCTCGGACGTCCAGGATCAGTAGCCGCCGGGGAGCCGCTGGCGGGCGGCGGGGCGGGGTGCGTCCCGGCGAGAAGATTCTCCGGTGCCACGCCGTCAATGTCGGGGGCCGGCGCGATCCCAAGCAGCCGGCAGATGAACGGCGCGACATCCACGGCGCGCAGGGTGTCTCGATGCGCGCCGGCCTTCACTCCGGCACCGCGCGCGAAGAAGATCCCCTGCATCTCCCTCAGCTCCGGGCGGTAACCGTGCATGCCGCGCGCCGGCGGAGTCTCCCTGGTCCCGTCGACGAAATAGGCCCCCAGGGGAGCGATCGCGACCAGGTCGCCGGTGCGCGTCGGGACTCCGTACCTCAGCCCCTCGGGCAGACGGTCCAGCCGGAACAGGGTCAGGCCCTCGATGCGGCGCAGGGCGGCCTCCGCCGCGGAGCAGGCCCGTGCGTCCGGGCAATAGATATTGGAGACCGCCCCCGTCGAGACCGCCCGCGCTCGCCGCGCCTCCCCCACACCGAGAATTTCTCGAGTGCGCAGCGTCCGTGAAACCACGGCCATCCCGTGATCCGACACGACGACCAGGGCGGATTGAGGCACCCCGTCCAGGGCCTTCAGCAGGCGCGCGACCAGGCGGTCGGTACGCAGCACCCGATCGAGCACCGCAGGTGCGTCGGGCCCCTCGCTGTGGCCGACCGCATCGGGCCCATGAAGGTAAGCCAGAATGAGCCGGGGCCGAACGCGCCCGGGGAGACGCAGCCAGTCCAGGATACGATCGATCTTCTCGGAGTCCCTCGTTTCCGCCGAGAACGGCATCCTGAGCGTCGCGGCGATTCCCCGCCACGGCGCGTACGAGAACACCCAGTGGGCAATGGCGGTGCGGACTCCCTGGCGCTCGGCGGTGACCCAAAGAGGCTCCGACAGGAGCCACGCGGGATCATCGTCCCGTCTGTAAGCTCCGCGGACACGATCGAAAAACTCGTTGTTCACGATCCCGTGTCTGTCGGGGTAGACGCCGGTGGCCAGAGTCGCGTGGGACGGGAACGTTGAGGATGGGAACGGCGGAACAAGGGAGCCGGCGGAGGCGCCCTGAGCGGCCATGCGGGCGAGGGCCGGGGCCTTCGCCCTCGCCGGATAGTCCCAGCGCATCCCGTCGATCGACAGGAGGACCACCGTTTCCGCCGGCCCCATGTGAGGAGTGTCCGTAGGAGCAGCAGAAGTCAGGCCCACGAGGATCGCGACCGCCAGGACCGCAAGACCAGTCGCGACCCGGTGCGGGCGATCAGGCAAGGTAGGCCACGGCAAACCCAATCTGGCCGAACACCATCATGAGATACATGTGCGTCCAGGAGGGGTGGTTCTCCGACCTGGCGAGCGCAGAGGGATCGCGCAGGATGAGTCGGGCCGTCCAGGCACCCCACGCCGCCAGGACCAACCCGAGGATCGTCAGGAGCGTCGGGTCCCCGGTCAGGACCGGCCCTTCGCCGAAGGGGTCGCGAAGACACACCCCCAGCGGGATGAGAAGCCAGGGCAGGACGAAGAAGGGAGCGATGAAGCGCGCCGCCCGATTGACCCCCAGCCGGATCGGCAGCGTGACGCAGCCGTGCGCGGCGTCGCCCTCCATGTCTGAGAAGTCCTTGCTCGTGGTGGCGCCCAGGAGGAACAGCAGGAAGATCGTGCCGATGAACCACGGCTCCAGGTGCAGGACGCTTGCGACCATCGACCACCCGGCCACTTTTAGGAGGCAGCCGCGCGGCACCGCGATCGTCAAATTCGCCCAGATCCCGAAGCGCTTCGTCCGCCCCCAGCCGGGATCGGAGTAAACCAGGGTGAGGATCAGGCCCGCAAGGTAGATGAAGAAACACTGGTGTTCCCGGAGAGGCGCCGACGCCTTCTCCCAGAGGGTCATTCG
>DAISWT010000215.1:4871-5304 GCA_036826235.1 Acidobacteriota bacterium
CCAGCCAGGTCGGCAGCAGAGCGAGCACATAAAGCAGGACGGCGAACCGGAGCCCCGCCCCCATCGAGATCGCTCCGGAGGCCAGCGGACGATGGGGCTTGTTGCGGCGATCGATCTCGAGGTCGTGGTACTGGTTGATGACGTTGCTCGCCGCGTTCAGCAGGGCGGCGGTCAGGGAGCCGAGTCCGATCATCAAGAGAACAGACAGCGAGAAGCGGCGCACCGGATTGGGATTGTGCGCCGAGCCGAAGGCGGTCAGCGCCCCGGAGACCACCCCGAACGTCGGCGGCAGGAGCGTGAACGGCCGGGTGAAGGTGAAGAAAAGCCTGGCTCTCGATGCGAAGCCTCTGATCGGCGTGAGCGCGATCCCGTCCATGTCCGCATCGTACGACACTCACCCCCGTTCAGGGTGTGGAATCAGCTCCTTCCTCCA
>DAISWT010000216.1:0-3759 GCA_036826235.1 Acidobacteriota bacterium
AGGTGAAAATCGAGGACGATCGCCACCGCCAGGAAGAGGACCAGCAGGACCAGGAAGACCTTGATCTGTCCCTCGTAGCTGCGCAGGAGGGAGCGGTTCATCGCGTCATCCCCGCCAGCTCGAGGTAGAGGCGGATCCACGGCTCGCCGGCGAACAGGCCGAGGATCGCGGCGCCACCCAGGAAGACGCCGTACGGCAGCCTGGACTTCCAGCCGTAGCCGCACCAGAGGATCATCGCCACGCCGAACAGCGCGCCCGCCAGGGCTCCGAAGAACAAGGTGAAGATCAGGAGCCGCACGCCCAGGAACGCCCCGATCATCGCCAGCAGCTTGAAGTCGCCCTGACCGATTCCGTCCTGCCTTGCGTCCGCCCGCACCCCTCGGGCGGCCTGCCAGGCGCGATACAGGGCGTTGATGATCCAGGGGACGAGGTAGCCGAGCGCGCAAGCCACCAGCGAATCCAGCCACGGCGCGCGCGGGCCCGCGCGCAGCGGGCTGGTCAGGAGCCCGAACGCGATCCCCGGCAGGGTGATGGCGTTCGGCAGGATCTGGTGCCGCGCGTCGATGACGATGAGGGCGACCAGCGCCGCGCTCAGGAGGGCCTGCAGCACGAAATCCGGGGTCGGCCCCAGCTTCAGGAACAGGAGGGCGAAGAGCGCCGCCGTGGACGCCTCCACGAGCGGGTAGCGCGCCGCGATCGGCCCGCGACAATGACGGCAGCGCCCGCGCAGCACCAGGAACGACAGGACGGGAATATTGTCATGCCAGGCAATCGGCCGACCGCAGGCGGGGCAGGCCGAGGCGGGGCGGACCACGGAACGCCGGAGGGGGATCCGGTGGATGCAGACGTTGAGGAAGGAGCCGACGCAGGCCCCGATGCCCACCACCAGGATCCACACCACGAACAACGGCACGCGCGCGACTCCTGCCTGCACCCGGGCATCCTGCGACCGCCGCCCGGAGGCGTCAGCGGCCCAGAACCAGACTGCCCCGGTAACGAACCACGCCGCTCTCGGAATCGTAGAGATAATCGCGATCCTCGGGGTCGCGCGGCGGCGACCCGAGGAGACCCGACGCATGGAGCTCCTGGAGCCTGCGGGGCGGCCGCCCTTGCCGCGCGCGGAAGCGGGCCACAGCGTCCGTCAGGTCTGCGATGTCCACGTCCACCTTGAGATCGTGCACGTGGTTCCAGGCGACATTGCGCACGTAATCGTCCGTGGAGGTCTGGTAGATCTCCGACCACTCCCGGAGCGAAGTCCTCTTGTCGCCGGCGCGGTTGTACATCTCCGCGTACAGGCGCCGCGCCAGCGGATGCACGCCGGGGATCCGGAGCGCCTTCTCGAAGTAGCCGGCGGCGCGCCGGTAATCGTGCAGATCGTCGTAACACAGGAAGCCCGCCTCGAACGGAATGATCCACTGATCGGGATTGCGCTCGACCCCCTTGTCCAGGAGACGGAGCGCCATCTCGGGCTGGCGCGCCTCGGTCGTCATGATCAGCGCCCCGATCAGATACGGATCGAGATAGTGCGGATCGAGCTCGGTGATCACCTGGTCATAGATGCGCTCGAGGTAGTCGTAGCGGTCCCGGATGTCATAGTTGCCGTAATACTGGATCGACCACAGGTAGAGGACGTCGGCCAGCAGGCCGTCGAAGCCGAGCGCCATGACTCTCAGATACTTCCCCGAGGGCAGGTACAGGAGCGGGTGGACGCCGCTGGCCCGCCTGCTCCCCTCGATGCGCAGCTGCACCAGGACGGCCAGGAGAAGACCCGCGACGGCGCACAGACCCATCCTCCTCCGCCCACCGAGCGTTGCCGCGACCGCGCTCATCTACTGCAGCTCCTTCCGCTCGAAGACGGCGCACGCGGTCCACAGGACCGCGGAGCCGTACAGGATGAGGTACAGCGTCGCCCACAGGATGCGGGCCCCGCCGATGGCCAGACCGTGCACGACCTCTCCTTTGATGTCGAAGTTCCCCAGATTGGGGAGAAGGAAATACAGCGCCCGGCAGAGCCCCCGGCCAGACGCGGTCGTCAGGCGGGCTCCGAGCAGATCGAGGCTCCACAGCAGGTGACCGATGACATACAGGGCGAGCGTCATGACGCTCGCCAGGATCGGCGTCGACAGGCAGGAGAACAGAACCGCCAGGGCGGTGATCAGCAGGAACTGGAAGAACAGCAGCAGGATGGCCATCACCAGCATGCCGTCGAACATCCCCTTGATCAGGAGGACCAGGAAGAACCACAGACTCATCACGGCGGTGTTCACCAGCAGGGTGATCGCCAGGCCCGCGAACTTGCCGAGGACGAACTCGAAGCGGTGCAGTGGCTTCGCCAGAAGCGTGTAGACCGTGCGGCGCTCGATTTCCTTGCTCACGAGCCCGATCCCGATGAACACGGCCGTCAGGACGCCGAACAGGTCGATGGAGGCCAGCCCGAAATCCTTGATGATCTTCTCCTCGCTCCCGACGGTCAGAAGCGACAGGATCTGGGCGAAGGAAATCATCACCACGGCGAAAACCAGAAGCAGGTAGAGGATGCGATGCCGGATCGCCTCCCGGAACGTGTTGAGCGCGATGGCATTGATCCTAGTGAGCACGCTGTTCGCCCCTTTCCTCCGGCGCGGGGCCGGCGGACCGCGCTTCGCGGATGAACAGGTCCTCGAGCGACTGCCGCGCCGGCGTCACCGAGACGAGCTCTGCGCCGTGGCCGTTCAGGATCGCCAGGAGACGATGCAGGTCGCCCTGCGATTCCACCCGGATCAGGACGCGGTCGTCGCGCCGCGACACGACGCTGCCGCACGGCAGGCCGCCGTTGGTGACGCCGCGCAGCGCCACCTCCCAGTAAGGCACATCGCGGGACACCAGCTCGTCGATCCGTCCGACCGCCTTGAGCGAGCCCTTGACGAGCAGGCCGACGCGGTCGCAGATCATCTCGGTGTCCGACAGGATGTGGGTCGAGAAGAACACCGTGCGGCCGCGCGCCTTGAGATCCAGAATGATGTCCCTCACCTCGCGCCGGCCGATCGGGTCGAGACCCGACATCGGCTCGTCGAGTATGACCAGGTCCGGGTCGTTGACCAGGGCCTGGGCCAGCCCGATGCGCTGCAGCATCCCCTTGGAGTAATGGCGCAGCTGGCGGTCCCCGCGATTGGACAGTCCCACTCGCTCGAGGAGATCCCTGACGCGCTTCCGCCTGACCGGGGCGTCCAGCCCGAACAGCCGGGCATGGAAGTCGAGGAACTCTTCGCCCGTGAGGTAATCGTAGAGGTACGGATTCTCGGGGAGGAAGCCGACGCGCCGCCTGACCTCCACCCGGGAGGCGTCCTGTCCGAACAGACGGATGGTCCCGGCATCGGGGAAGATCAGACCGAGCGCCAGCTTGATGGTGGTGGTCTTGCCGGCGCCGTTGGTCCCGATGTAGCCGAAGATCTCGCCTTCGCGGATCGACAACGACAGGCCACGCAGGATCCAGTATTTCCGGATCGACAGGTGGGACCGGTAGCTCTTGTGCACGTCGTCAAGCTCGAGCACCGGCATCATCGTCCTTTCGGGGTCCGGGAGCGGGGCGGCCATCCCCTTCCGGGAACCTGTCCGAAGCAATCAATATATTCCACGCGCGGTCCGTTTCAAGCCGTTGAAGACTCGTGAGTTAGGGCGTGGGATAGACGCGCCGCCAGGGGCCCCCCCGGGGTCTCGCCCGCCCCAGCCCCTTCATTATTAGTACCCGCCGTTCCGCCGTGTCCGGGACCCGACCGGCGG
>DAISWT010000216.1:3975-5238 GCA_036826235.1 Acidobacteriota bacterium
ACCGTCCCGAAGAATGTCCACCGTCCCACCCACGCCGGTGGCCACGATCGGCACGCCGGACGCGATCGCCTCCGGCAGGACCCGCGGCAGGCCCTCCCAGAGGGAGGTGTGCAGCATGACGTCGAGCGCCGCCATGACCCTCGGAACGTCCCGCCGCCAGCCGAGCAGACGGAAGCTCTCCCGCAGACCCAGCGCCGCGGCGCGCCGCTCGACCTCCCCGCGCAGCTCCCCGTCGCCGGCGAGGACGAAGACGGTTCCGGGGAGTTCGCGGACGACCCGCGCCGCGACTTCCACGAACGTCAGCGGCGATTTCTGCGGCTTGAGGCAGGCGATCATGCCGACCAGGGGCGCGTTCCGCGGAACGCCGATCTCCTCCCGAAACGTTGGGCCGGCGCCCCGGGATCCCCCGATTCCGGCGGCGCGCTCGAACTCGGCCAGGCGCACGCCGCTCCGGATCAGGCTGACGCGATCACGAGTGAACAGGCCGAGCGCGACCCCGGTCTCGAGATTGGCACGCGACACCGCGATGAAGCGTGTCGTCAGCCGCGCGACGAGACCCTCCAGGGCGATGAAGGCGCGGCGCACCGGCCAGCGCTGCGACTCGTGGAACCCGAAGCCGTGGATGGTGTGCACGACGCGCGGCACCCCGGCGAGGCGGGCCGCCAGCCGGCCGAGGACGCCCGCCTTCGAGGAATGCGTGTGGACGATGTCCGGCCTCTCCTTCCGGAAGAGACGCGCCAGGCTGAGAAGCGCCAGGGCGTCGAGGTGGGGGCGGACGGGCCGCACGAGCGAGGGCACGAACCGCAGCGGCACGCCCAGGCGGCGCGCCTCACCGTCCAGGGCGCCTCCCCGGCCGCACACCAGGCTGGGAACGAAGGACGCGTCGAGGTGTGACACGGTGTACAGCGTGTTGTCCTGCGCCCCGCCCGGCTCGAGCAGTGTGATCACGTGACAGACGCGCACACGACGCGCGTTCACGCCGCCTCTTTCCGGGGACGCTCACGGCGGGACCGCAGCCACAGCTCCAGGATGACCAGGGTCCAGATCATCTCGTCGTAGTTGCGCTGTCCCGAACGGTGAATCTTGAGGACTGCGGCCACCGAGTCGGACTTGAGGTACTGCCGGCACAGGGCGCCGTGGCCCAGAAGCAGGTCGTGGGCCAGGCCATACAGCCCGTGCCGGAACCAGTGGTCGATGGGCAGGCCGAAGCCCGCCTTCCGGGAGCGCCGGAGTATCTCGCGCCGTTGGCCGCGCGGCTCTATG
>DAISWT010000217.1:0-5235 GCA_036826235.1 Acidobacteriota bacterium
GAGCAGACCCGGGGGTGGCAGGCGAAATACGGCTGGAAAGCCGATCATTACTGGGAGCACCCGATGCTGGCGCGCCGCCGCACCGAGGCCGCCTGCCTGAAGTGCCATCCGGGCGTGGTGAGCGTGCCCGAGGCGCCGAGCCTGGACCACGCCATCGCGCTGGTGGACCGTTACGGCTGTTACGGCTGCCACAAGATACGCGGCTTCGAGAACCGGCCGAAGGTGGCGCCGATCCTGACGCGCCCGCTCGCCAAGCTGACTCCCGAGTGGATGGCGCGCTGGATCAAGAACCCCAGGGCCTTCCGTCCGAGCAGCCGAATGCCGCGCTTCTTCGGGCTGGCGTACAACCAGGGGCCCGGCGACGCCGAGCGGGAGGACGCCGAGATCCTGGGCATCGTCGCCTATCTGAGCGAGAAATCCGAGAAGGTCTCCTATCCCCCCCTTACGGGCAGGGGCGACCCGGAGCGCGGCCGGAGGCTGGTCGAGTCGGTCGGCTGCATGGGGTGCCACGCCATCGAGAGGGACGAGGTGAAGCCGGACGTCTTGCAGGCGCGCAACCGCGGCGAGGGCCCCGACCCCGTCGCCTGGGAGCGCCGGTTCGGCCCCGACCTGTCGCGCATCGGCAGCAAGGCCAGGTCCGAGTGGATCTACCAGTGGATCCAGAACCCGAAGCAGTACAACCCTGAGACGCGCATGCCGAGCCTGCGCCTGACGCCGCCGGAGGCGCTCGACATCACCGCCTACCTGACGACCCTGAAGGATGACACGCCGGTCTCGGACCGGGTGGCGCAACCGAAGCCGCAGCCCGAGGCGCGCGACGCCGCCCTGCTCGCCTATCTGTCGCAACGCATGCCGCCGGAGGACGCCCAGGCGAAGCTCGCCTCCATGAACGCGGGCGAGCGCGACGTTCTTCTCGGCGAGCGCACCATCTCGCGCTACGGCTGCTTCGGCTGTCACCTGATGCCCGGCTTCGAGAAGACTCCTCCGATCGGCACCGATCTCTCCGACGAGGGGAGCAAGCCGGCCGACCTGCTGCTGTTCGGCTTCGTGTCGATCGAGCACACCGCGCCCGCCTGGTTCTATCAGAAACTCAAGGACCCGCGCTCCTTCGACATCGGGCACGTGGCCGATTTCTACGATCGGCTGCGCATGCCGCAGTTCAATTTCACCGACAAGGACGCGGCGGCCGTGACCCTGCTGCTTCAGGGTTTGACCAAAGAGCGCGTGCCGCTCGAGAGCATGCGCCGCCTGTCGGCGCGGGACGAAGCGGTCGAGGCCGGCCGCCGTCTGGTGCGCGATCACAACTGCCAGGGGTGCCACATCCTCGACGGGCGCGGCGGCGCCATCCGCGAGGCGATCAAGCTGAGCCTTGTGGCGGAGGGGAAATCCGAGGAGGAAGCCGAGGCGTCGGCGCCGAGCTTCGCCCCGCCGATCATCGACGGCGAGGGGGACAAGGTGCAGCCCGACTGGCTGTTCACCTTCCTGAAGGGTCCCACGTCGATCCGGCCGTGGCTGCAGGTGCGCATGCCGACCTTCGGCTTCAGCGACGAGGAGGCCGACACTCTGGTGCACCACTTCGCCGCCAAGGACCAGAGGACCTTCCCGTTCCAGACGCTGCCGCAGACCCCGCCGAAGGGTCCGGAGCTGCAGGCCGCGCTGAAAATGTTCGGCCCGGACTACTTCAACTGCTGGAACTGCCACCAGCAGGGCGCCCGCAAGCCCCCCGGTCCGCCGGAGGGCTGGGCCCCCGATCTGACGCTGGCGTACCGGCGGCTGAACGCCGACTGGATCGCGCGCTGGATCGAGAACCCCCAGAAGCTGATGCCGGGAACCAAGATGCCGACGTTCTACGACCCCGAGGACCCCAAGGGCTCGGCGCCGCCGGACGTTTTCGGGGGCGATCCGCACCGGCAAATCGAGGCGCTGCGCGACTACGTCTTCACGCTCGGCCTGAAGCGCGGCGGCTCATCGGCCGCGCAGCCATGAGCCCGGACCGCGCCCGACGGGCAGGCGACGACCTGATAAGATAGACGTCCCCCAATCCAAGAAGGAGCTCAAGACGATGAACATGATCCGAACGATCCTGGTGCTGGTCCCCGCTCTCGCGGCGCTCGCCGCCGGCCCGGCTCTCGCCGGGGACATCGTCGGCAAGGTGAAGTACGCGGGCACGCCGCCGGTGCCCGCGAAGATCCAGGTCACCAAGGACCAGGCCGTGTGCGGCAAGGCGGAGCACGTCGACGAGTCTCTCATCGTCGGCGCCGACAAGGGGCTGAAGAACGTCGTGGTCGACGTCGCCGACCCGAAAGACGGCAAGAAGATGCCGCCTGCCGCCAAGAAGCCGGAGATCGACCAGAATGGCTGCAAGTTCATCCCGCACGTGCAGATCGTCCCCGCGGGCCAGGAGGTCGACATCATCAACGACGACGGCATCCTGCACAACATCCACACCTTCCCCAAGGTCAACACGCCGTTCAACAAGGCGCAGCCCAAGTTCAAGAAAGTCATGCCCGGAGTGTTCGAGAAGCCGGACGTCGTGCAGATCAAGTGCGACGTGCACAGCTGGATGCAGGGCTGGGTCGTCGTCGCCGGCCACCCGTACTATGCGCTGACCGATGCCTCGGGCAACTTCAAGATCAGCGACGTGCCGGCCGGAGCCTACACGCTGGAGTTCTGGCAGGAGAGGCTCGGCAAGCAGACGAAACCGATCACGGTTCCCGCCACCGGCTCGGTCACCGCCGACCTGGAGTACGCGGCGAAGTAGGCGGTTTCGACAGCGACACCAGGTACCCGACCAGGGCCCGGCGGGAGCGCTCCTCCGGGAGCCCGTCGGCGTAGGACGGCATCGCCGCCCCGACGCCGAACACGATGGATCGCTCGATCGCTTCGGGTGAAGCGCCGGCGCGCAGGGCGCAGGCATGCGTGAGATTGCCGGAGCGCGGCACCCGAACCCCCGCGCCGTCCACCCAGCTCGCCCGCGCCTCCTCCCGCGACAGACCGGTGCCGGTCTGCCCGTGACACGTCGCGCATCCGAGGCCGTCCCACAGACGGCGTCCCTCGGTCTCACGCCCTTCCGCTCCGGGACCCCCCGCTACCTCCGCGAGCCGCTGGCGCGCCCGCGGTGCCGCCTCCAGGGCGCGGCCGCGCAGCGTGGGCGAGAACTGCTTGATCGCCAGGACCAGGGCCCAGCGATCGCGCCCGTCGAGGTCATCGAAGGCCGGCATCGCCGAGCCGATGCCGGTGCCGAGGGTGATGGTCCTGAACAGATCGGCGTCGGCGGGGGGCCGGCCCAGGGGCGTCGACTTGAAGCGGAACTGGGCCGCGGTGAAATCGCGCGGCTGGAAGACGAAGAACGCGGCGATGGCTCCCCGGCCGTCTCCCGCCTCGCCGTGGCACGCCGAGCATCGTCGGCCGTACAGATCGATGCCGCGCCGCAGGAGCACCTCGTCGACGGCGGGCGGAGCCGGAATGTCGGGCTCGCGACGCCTCCACTCGGCCCAGATGTCCTGGCGCGCCCTGCCGAGCGCCTGCAGGTAGGCGACCAGGTCGGCCGCCTCCTCGGTCGGGACCGGCAGGCCGCCCTGCGGCCGGAACAGGTGGCGGGAGGCCGGCATGCGCGAACCGCGCACGACCGCATCCGGAGCGTACAGGTGGGCGTAGTGCCAGTCATCGCTGCGGCGGTGGCCCTCGAGACCCAGGTCGGGACCGACGCGCGAGCCGGTGTCATCGACGACGGCGGCGCGCGGCCGATCGAGACCGCCATCGGCACGCGGTCGATCGAAGAGGGTGTGGCAGCGGCCGCAGTTCTCCCTCCGGTAGATCGCCTCTCCCGACCTCTCGCTGTCGGTCGCCAGAACCGTATCGGGATGATCCGACGCTCCGGGCAGCGCAGCCGCCGGGGAGGACGGCCGGCGGTCGCGGCAGCCCGCAACGAGCGCGGCCGCGGCGAGCACGATCAGGAGAGTCGGGCGTGTGATCTTATTTCTCGGCCGGCGCGTGGCCGGTCGCCAGTCGGGACAGGGGCGCCTCGGCTCGGCCGGTCCCGGCGGCACGCCGCTGGGTCAGGTACACCAGGATCACGAGCCACAGGACGACCAGGAAGAGAGTGCCAAGCAGAAAGAAGATGCTGTAGGCGAGTCCCTGCCCCACCTTGCCGGAGGCCGCGGCGGCGCCGCACATGGCGCACTGGGCCCACGCCGGCGGGGGCACACCCAAGCCGCCGGCCAGCGCCGCCAGGGCGGCCGCCGATCGTAGACCCGGGGGGTGCGCGCGGCGTCGCATCATCTATATAAGATACAGCACAACGTAGACCGCCAGCCAGACGAGCCCCACGAAATGCCAGTAGAGGGCGCACACCTCAATGACGCGCTGTCGTCTGTCCGGTACCCAGAGCTCGCGCTGGCGCAGGGCGATGATCAGCAGCCAGACGACGCCGCTGAGGGCGTGCGCCGCGTGCACGCCGGTCAGGAGATAGAACGTGGAGCCGTACGTCGTTCCCGAGAAGGAGAGTCCCGAAGAGAACAGCAGGTACCACTGCACCACCTGCAGCGTCAGGAACATCACGCCGAGGGCCGACGCGCCGAACAGCCCGCGACGCAGGCCCCGGGCGTCCAGCCGGTGCAGGGACCGCACCCCGCGCAGCAGGACCAGGCTCGACGAGGCGATGACGAGGGTATTGAAGCCGGCGAGGCGCACCGGCAGGCGGGGCATGCCGGGGCTGGGCCAGATGGCCGAGGCGTAGCGCAGCACCAGGTAGCCGCCGATGAGCCCGGCGAACAGCATCGTTCCGGCCATGAGGAAGACCAGGGTCGCCAGGCGGTAGTTGTCGGTCGCTGCCGTTTGTGATCTTACCGTGGCTGCGTCCTGTCGAGGGCCATCAGGCAGAGGAGGATCGGCAGGTAGACGACCGAAGCGAGCAGCATCCGGCGGGCGGCGCGCGCGGTGGCGTCGAACAGGATCGGCACAGCGCAGGCGGTGAGCAGGAGCCCGAGGACCAGCGCGCCGTAGAAATAGACCACCCCGGCGACGGCGAGCACCGAAGGCACGAGGCTGAGCGGCAAGAGGACCAGGCAGTGAGCCAGGATCTGCCGGCCGGTCGTGCCGCCGTCCCGGTCGACCACGGGCAGGAGGCGGAACCCGCCGCGCGCGTAGTCGTCACGGTACAGGATGGCGATCGACAGGGAGGGCGGCAGCTGCCACACGAACAGGATGGCGAACAGCGCGATGCCGCCCGCCGCG
>DAISWT010000218.1:0-5204 GCA_036826235.1 Acidobacteriota bacterium
GGGAACATCCGGGCCTTCGCGGAGCAGGTGCGGGCACGTCTGCTGCCCGCCGCCCCGTTCGCGACCACCGAGGAGAAGCGTGACGACTGGGTCTTCTACACCGGCCGCTTCGCCGAGCAGGCCGACACGCCGCAGGCGGTGGTCGAGTACCTGTCGCGCGACGGACCGCGCGATCTCCTGATCGAGGACGAAGTGCTCGGTCAGACGGACCTCACGGGGGTCCCGGGTGTGGCGGAGATCCTGCGGGGGACCGTGGCCGGGAAGGGTTATCATCTCCTGCGCAGGGATGCGGCGCCGTGAGGTGGCTCGCGCTTCTGGCCGGGGCCCTCCTCGCGATCGTCGCCGTGGTCATCCTCTGGGATACAGGGGTCGTCGACCCGCCCGAGAGCGTCACGCGGACCATCGCCGCCCTCTCGGCGCTTTACCCGCAGTCGACCCGGAACGCCGACATCGACCGAATCCCGTGCCCGCCGCTCCGCCGCCTACGCCTCTACGTGGTGTGCACCTCGGGCTGTGAGGACACCTGGGTGATCGTCGGTGTGCGCGGGCTCCGGCCTGACAACCTGGCCAATCCCGGCCGCATTCCGCCGCAACCAGTCGAGGAGTCCCGCAAGCGGATTGCCGCGGCCGTGGCCGCGGAGGGTCTGAGCCTCGATCGACAGGGGGCGCGCGACATGATCGGCTGCTATCTCCGGCTCGAGGGGCTCCTGCCCGAGCTCGTCCTGGCGCCGGCGGATCTCGTCGCTCTCGAGGCGGCGCGGGGAAACGACGACGAGATGAAGCGACTGGCCGAAGGCCTTGACGCGCCGGACGCCCTGTCCCGCATCGATCCGGAGGAGACCGGGGACGGCTTCCGGGCCCATCTGTACTACTGGAACACCTCGCGCCCCGGCCGGCCGGTCCTCGAGATGGACTTCGGCCTGGAGAAGAACGGCGTGGTGCGCTCGCTGGACGCGAGGGAGTCGCTCAGAGGCGGTAGTGTTTCCGGTAGTACTCGAGGTACTCCCCGGTCTTGATCGGCTGCCACCAGGAGCGGTTGGAGGCATACCAGGAGATCGTCCGGTCGATTCCCTGCTCGAACGGCGTCCGGGGCGTCCAGCCGAGCGCCCGGATCTTCGAGCAGTCGAGCGCGTACCGCCGGTCGTGACCGAGGCGGTCCTGCACGTAGCGCAGGAGCGCGCGCGGTTTGCGCAGGGTATCGAGGATCAGCTCGGTGATCTCGATGTTCCGGCGCTCGTTGCCGCCACCGATGTTGTACACCTCGCCCGGCGTCCCCTTCTGCAAGACGACATCCAGCGCCTCGCAGTGGTCGGTCACGTAAAGCCAGTCGCGCACGTTCTGCCCGTCGCCGTAAAGAGGCAGCGGCTGGTCCTCCAGGGCGTTGGTGACGAACAGGGGAATGACCTTCTCCGGATACTGGCGCGGGCCGTAGTTGTTGGAGGCGCGGCTGATGAGCACCGGCAGCCCGTAGGTGGCGTAGTACGAGTACGCGAGCCGATCGGCGGCCGCCTTGCTGGCGGCATACGGGTTGCGCGGCATGAGCGCGTCGGTCTCGCGGCTCATCCCCTGCGCCACGCTGCCGTAGACCTCGTCGGTGGAGATCTGCACGAAGGCCTTCACCCCCCGCGCGCGGGCCGCCTCGAGCAGGGTGTAGGTCCCGTAGACATCGGTGCGGATGAAACCCTCCGCGTCGCCGATCGAGCGGTCGACATGCGTCTCGGCGGCGAAGTTGAACAGGCAGTCGACCCCGCCCTCCATGGCCGCGTCGACCTCAGGCCGCGAGGCGATGTCGCCGCGCACGAAGCGGTAGCGTCGATGTCCCTGGAGGTCCTCGAGGTTGGCGGGGTTGCCGGCGTAGGTCAGTTTGTCGAGGACCGTGACCTGCCAGTCGGCGTGGGTCGTGAGGGCGTGGTGCACGTAGTGCGAGCCGATGAACCCGGCGCCGCCCGTGATCAGAACGCGCGCCATCGGGTCAGCCGATCCGCGCGGTGAGCTTCTCGATCATCTTCTCGCGCACGAGCTGGTTGGCGCGGAATAACGACTCAAAGGTGCCGGCGTCGGTCCACCAACCCTCGAGCACGTCGTGCTCCAGCTCGCCGCGCTCCAGGTAGGCGTTGTTGACGTCGGTGATCTCCAGCTCGCCCCGCCCCGACGGCTTGAGGGTGGAGATGATGTCGAATACCGTCGCGTCGTACATGTAGACGCCGATGACGGCGTAACCCGACTGCGGCTTCTCGGGCTTCTCCTCGACGCGGACGATTCGCCCGTCGCGCAGCACCGGCACGCCGAAGCGGCCGGGATCGGGGACCGTCTTGAGGAGCAGACGCGCCCCCTTCGGCTGCGACCGGAAGGCGTCGACGGGCCTGCCGATGCTCCCCTCGACGATGTTGTCTCCGAGAATCACCACGATCTTGTCGCCGTCGGCGAAGTGCCGTGCCAGCGCCAGCGCATCGGCGATGCCGCCCTCGCCCTCCTGGTAGGTATAGGCGATGTCCTCCAGCCCGAACTCGCGGCCGTTTCCCAGCAGGCGCAGGAACTCCCCGGCGTGGTTGCCCCCCGTGACGATCAGGATGTCGCGGATACCGGCGTCCACCAGCGTCGTCAGCGGGTAATAGATCATCGGCCGATCGTAGATCGGCAGGAGATGCTTGTTGGTGATCTTCGTCAGCGGGTGTAGCCGCGTCCCCAGCCCACCGGCGAGAATGACGCCCTTCATGCCTACTTCTCCTTCAGCCGCCAGTCGGAGGGGACGTCGGCGCCGTGCGGGTCGACGCGGTACTCGTCGGGCGCGTCATAGTGGTACGGCTCGGTGGGCAGGTTGAGCATGATCGCCTCCTCAGTGCCGATCGCCTTGAAGCCGTGAAGCACCAGAGGCGGGATCTGCAGGAGCGTCGGGTTGTGCACGCCGAGGAAGAACTCGTTCACCTCGCCGCGCGTCGGCGAGCCTTCCCGGCCATCGTAGAGGACGACTTTGAACATTCCTTTCACGCCGATGAAGTTGTCGACCTGCACCTTGTGGTAGTGCCAGCCCTTCACCACGCCCGGGTAGGCCGTCGTGATGTAGGCCTGGCCGAACTTGATGAACAGATCGTCGTCGCTGCGCAGGGTCTCCATGAGCCGGCCCCGCTCGTCCGGGATGACCTTGAGCGTCTTGGTGCGGACATCCTTGATCATGAAGACGATCGTCCCCCGCCGAGGGATTATATCAGGGGCCCGGCCCGTCCGCCCGCCGCCGCGGGCGGCGGAACAGCCCGACCGACCGCTTGATCCAGCCGCCGATCCGGTACAGGCCCCGGCGCTCCGGGACCGGTGCGCGCGAGCCGGGGATCAGCCGGCGGCGCAGCTTGGCGGCGGAGCGCAGGTCGGCGTGGCACATCTGTCGGAACAGGCAACGGGTGACCGCCGGCGCCCCTGTCCGGGCGACCACGGCGGTGGAGAAATCGACCAGGCAGGGATCGCCCCCGGGGCCCAGCAGGACGTCGTGCCGGTGCAGATCCCCATGGGCCACGCCGCGCGCGTGGATCTCGCCGAGGATCGCGTCCAGACGATCGAAGAACGGCTCCGGGAGATCGCCGGGCCGGAGGGAGGCGAGCGTGGGACCGGGAACGTACTCGAGGGCGATCGCCTGCCGGTCGATCCGGCCCAGGAAGGAAGGAATACCGCGCACTCCCACCAGCGCGGCGTAGGCGCACGCCTCCCGATCCAGCTGCCAGGGCCCCAGGAGCCGGCGCACGGGCCATGGTCGAGACGCCACGTCCTTCACGACGGCGGGGTGTCCATCCACCTCGACGACCTCCACCACCGCCTTGGTGATGTTGCGGCCGCCGTGCAGCCGGCGGCGTGCCAGGGACGCGAGACGTTCGCGGGTCAGCACGTGGACAGCGTGGCACCAGGGAGGACCCCGACGATCACGATCAGGCAATGGGGCGTGACGGCCATGTCCGGTGCCCTGTGTAGGGCTATGGTAAGATGACCACTCTGCTGTGCCACCGGAGAATAGCACAGGAGCGCCGATGGCCGAGACGCTCGAAGCGACCGCCGCGAATCCTCTCTCCATCCAGGTCATCCGCCACGGCGGGTGGGCGAAACCCGACATCAAGAGCGTCGTGTACGGCGACGACCGCGCCATCCTGAAGGACTTCAGCGACAAGTCGTGGCCGGTGCGCCTGCTTGGCCGGCACCAGGTGCGCCGCGAGATGCGGGCGCTGCGGCGGCTGCAGGGTCTCACCGGCATTCCGAGGTGCTACGGGGAGGCCGGAAGCGTCGGTATCCTGATGGAGCCGATGGAGGGGGAGCGGATCACGCGCTGGTGCAGGACCAAGCGGGCGGAGGCCGGGCCCATGTTCAAGAGGCTGGCGGATCTCATCGCCCAGATCCACGCCCGCGGCGTGGCGCACATCGACCTGCGCAAGCGCGACAACATCCTGATCACGCCTGACGGCGGCCCCTGCATCATCGACTTCAACGCCTCGTTCTGCTTCGACCCGGCGGGCCTCGGCGCCCGCATGCTGTTCCCGATCCTGCGCCGCATCGACGACTCCGCCCTCCTCAAGTGGAAGTCGCGCCTGGCACCCGAGCTGCTCACGCGGCAGGAGGCCGCCCGGCACCGGTTCATGAGCCGGCTGCGGCGCCTCTGGATCTTCAATTAGCGTGAGTGGCTCGCCGGCGCCGCGTCCCGGCCTCTCGCTGGTGATACCGGTCTATAACGAGCGGGACAACCTCGCCCCACTGCACTCCGAGCTGGTGGCGGTGATGAAATCGGTCCCCGGCGCTTACGAGATGCTGTTCGTGGACGACGGCAGCACCGACGGCAGCGCCGAGGTGCTCCGCCGGATGCGGGCCGCCGACCCGCAGGTGCGCGTCCTGACCTTCGCGCGGAACGCAGGACAGTCGGCCGCCATGGATGCCGGATTCAAAGGTGCCCGCGGCGACATCGTCGTGACGCTTGACGCGGATCTGCAGAACGATCCCGCCGACATCCCCCGGTTGGTCGCGGCGCTCGCCGGGTGGGACGCGGTCGTCGGAGTGCGCCGGAGGAGGCAGGACAACCTGGTGCGGCGCGTGTCGTCCCGCGTGGCCAACTACGTGCGCAACCGCCTGAGCGACGAGACGATCACCGACACCGGCTGCTCCCTCAAGGCGTTCCGCCGCGCCGCGCTGTCGCGGCTCGTGCTGTATGACGGCATGCACCGCTTCCTGCCGAC
>DAISWT010000219.1:0-5204 GCA_036826235.1 Acidobacteriota bacterium
CATTATCAGTTTGGCCGGAAGGCCTGTCAAGGAAACGGACTTCGGCTACACTGCGATCCGATGGGGCAGGAAGCGAGTTTCGACGCCGTCGTTGCGGGAAGCGGCATTGCCGGGCTCCGAGCCGCCCTCGAGATTGCGCGGGGCGGCTGGCGGGTGGCGATCCTGACCAAGGACGGTCCGAGCGACTCGGCCAGCGACAAGGCCCAGGGCGGGATGGCCGCCGTCCTCTCGGACGACGATGAGCTCTCCCTGCATTTCCAGGACACGATCGTGGCCGGCGACGGTCTGTGCCATGAGGGGGCTGTCCGGGTGCTGGTCGAGGAGGGCCCGGCGCGCGCCCTGGAGCTGATTGACTGGGGCGCCCGTTTCGACCGGGAGGGGACGCGCATCGCCCTGGCGCGGGAGGCGGCGCACAGCAAGCGGCGCATTCTCAGGGCCCGCGGTGACTCGACCGGGCGCGAGATCGTGCGCGCCCTGGTCGTCAGGTCGCGCGCCGACGATCGAATCACGCTTCTGCAGAGAATCTTCTCGGTCGACCTGGTCCTGGCGGAGGGCCGCTGCGCCGGGGTCCTCGCCCTGGACGAGGACAAGGCCCGGCCGGTCGTGCTGCGCGCCCGGGCGGTCGTGCTGGCGACCGGCGGCGCCGGACAGGCATACCTGGAGACCACCAACCCGCCCCAGGCGACGGGCGACGGCATGGCCATGGCTTACCGGGCCGGGGCTGAGATGTCGGACATGGAGTTTGTACAGTTCCATCCGACGGCCCTGGCGCTCCCCGGGGCACCGCGTTTCCTGCTGTCGGAGGCGATGCGCGGCGAAGGAGGACGGCTGGAAAACGAGGCCGGCGAGCGCTTCATGCCGCGCCACGATTCGCGCGGTGACCTGGCACCGCGCGATATCGTGGCGCGCGGCATCGTGGCCGAGATGCGCCGCACCGGGCACCCCTCGGTCTATCTCAGCATGCGCGACCTGGACGGAGCGTTCGTGCGGCAGCGCTTTCCGACGATTGCCGCGACCTGCGCCGGCCACGGCCTCGACATCGGGCGCGATCGGATCCCGGTGGCCCCGTGCGCGCACTATGTCATGGGGGGCGTCAAGAGCGATCTCTGGGGGCGGACCTCGATACCCGGTCTTTACGCCGCCGGCGAGGTGGCCTGCACCGGCGTGCACGGGGCCAACCGCCTCGCGAGCAACTCCCTGCTCGAAGGACTGGTGTTCGGGGCCCGATCGGGTCGCGCCGTCCTGGGCGACTCCCTCGCGGCGACTCGCGAGGGGCCGCTGGCGGACGATCCGGTCCGCGCCTTGTCGATCGACCCGGAGAGCGCCGGCCCGACGATCCAGGGGCTCCGGAGACTCATGTCGGAGGGCGCCGGTATCATCCGAAGCGGCGCTGGGCTGGAGCGTTCGGTCGCCGCCATCCTTGAGCTCGAGCGCGGCCTCGCGATACGTCCCGTGTCGCGCCGTGGCGTGGAAGCGCGCAATCTCCTGTTCGTCGGTCGGTTGATCGTGGAATCGGCGCTGCGGCGGCAGGAAAGCCGCGGCGCGCACTTCCGCGAGGATTTTCCCCGGAAGGAGCCGGGGCGCGGCCGCCATTCCATCATCGCGCCCGGGGCCCCGGCCTCCGATCTCCCGCGCATCGTGATCCCCGACTCCGACTGAAAATCCCCGGGCGGGTACCGTCCGCCCCGGCCGCGCGGCGGTCGTCCGCGGACGGACCCCGTCCGGGTGTCGGCGTCCGCCGACGCACGCGGGGCATTCGCCCGCCGCGCCGTGCCCCGCGCCGCGCCTCAATCTCGTCTTCAGCATCCCGCTTGCTACAGGGCAGCGCCGGAGGGCCCGACCGGGGAGGAGACAACCATGCACGGGCAGAAGGGTCAGGCTTACCTCGTCACCCTGTGGACCTACGGTCTGGAACCGAGCTTCGCAGAGCCTTCCCGCGCGGCCCTGTTCTGCCGTATTCTCGCGGGCATGCGCCAGCAGGTCGGATTCCTGGTGCACGCCTACGTCGTGCTACCCGACCGCGTCCGTCTGATCCTCGGGACGCGCGGCGGCGACATGCGGTGGGCCCGGATGACCGTGCACCGCCTGAAGTCGCGCTACGCCCGGGAGGTCAACGCGCGGTCGGGACGATTGGGTCTGGTGTGGCAGGACGGCGACCAGACGCTGCCGCTCGGCGATGCGGAGGACGTCCGGCGGAAGGCCGATTACCTGCACCACAACCCGGTGATGGCGGGGCTGGCGCACGACGCGGGGGAGTGGCGCTGGTCGAGCTATCGTGCCTGGGCGGGAGGCAGGCGCACGCCCCTGCCGGTGGATCTGCCCGCAGGCGTTCCTGCGGCGACGACGGGGGCGCGGTCCGTCCTCACTTGATGATCTGGAAGCTCCGCTCCCAGCGCGATTTGGTGAACAGGTGGGTGATCTTGTCCCAGACGCCGCTGACCTTGTCCGCCATGGCGGTCCTCTGCCAGGCATCCCGGTCCTCGTCGTACGACCACCAGATCATGAAGGCCCGCCCCTTGACATAATCGCGCGGCACGAACCCCCAGGATCGGCTGTCCTTGCTGTTGTCGCGGTTGTCCCCCATGCAGAACAGGGAGTTCTCCGGGATGCGGGTCGGAGGATAATCGTCCTGATCGAAATTCAGGCCCTTGGGGTTGCGGTGAATCTTGTACTTTTCTTCGATCGGCTTGCCGTCGATGTACACCTGCCGGTCGCGGATCTGGAGCACCTCGCCCGGCAGCCCGATCACCCGCTTGATGTAGTCCTTCTCGGGCTCCTCCGGATACTTGAACACAATGATGTCGCCACGCTTCAGCACGCGGACCGGCAGCAGGGCCCTCTCCACGGCCGCCAGCGGCGCGAAGGAGGATGTCGGGGAGAAGGCAAACTTGTTGACCATGATGTAGTCGCCGACCAGGAGGGTGGGGATCATCGACCCGGTGGGGATCTTCGACTGCTGGAAGACGAAGGTGCGCGCGAACATCACGAAGATGACGCAGGTCACGATCGTCTCGAAATAATCGCGCAGGATCCCCTTGGGTGCTTCGTCCGGCAGCATCGGTTCTCCCCTCCCGGCCGCAGGGATTATAGAGGGGGAGGAGAGGCCAATCAACCGCGGTGACCGTCGCCCTCACCGCGGTTCTCACTCGATCCAAATCGACACCTTCTCGTCACCGTCCTGGACCTCGACTATC
This sequence comes from Acidobacteriota bacterium, assembly GCA_036826235.1. GTDB lineage: Bacteria > Acidobacteriota > Polarisedimenticolia > Gp22-AA2 > Gp22-AA2 > Gp22-AA3. Next base: position 3,195 of record DAISWT010000219.1, read on the forward strand.
TGGCCCGGCTCCATCGCCTCGAGCGCCCTGATGAGCGTGTCGAGATCGAGATCCTTGTGGCCCGGCCCGGGAGTGTCGCCGCCCGCGCCAGGGAGATCGGTGCCGGCGCGCGTTTCGCCCTTCGCCGTCACCCGCAGGACCGCCGAGACCAGGCGCATCGGCAGGTTGACCAGGACGGAAGGCGTGCCCGCCCCGTTTTGGTAGACGCGGATCTTCAGCCACCGTGCCCTCTGCGTGTCCCTGGCGGCGGCCGGGGAAGCGGCCAGGGACAGCACGAGAAACGCGGCCGCGCCGGCCGCGGCCAGAACCTTGAGACGAGGTGTCATGGGGCCTCCTTCAGGGGTGCCGGGTCATGCCGATTCTCCGGCTCACCGGGATCGAACGGAGGGCCCCGAAAAAGGTTCCCGTCAAAGGCCGGCGCGTTCCCTCAGCCGTCGCACCTGCAGGGAGAGACGACGCAGGCGCACCGAGAGGCTCAGGAGATAGACGGCCAGGACGACCCAGACGGCCGTGTTGGCAAGATTGAGGAAGCGCAGGCCGCGCTCGACGATCTCGGGCCGCGCGGCCACGTTCTCGGCGGTGAAGCCGGAGACCGGCTCCTGCGCCAGCAGGGCCAGGAACGACGTGATGGACGGGAGATGCGGGAGGTTCATGCCGGCTCCGTGTGGACCGAGGGTCGAGGGGCCCGGTGCGTGAGTTCCGCCACCTGATCCTCGAGTAGACCGACGCGACAGCGCTTGATCAGGAGCGCCGTGAAGAACAGGACGAAGGTGATGACGCAGAGGCCGAAGGCCTTGCCCATGGCGGGGTCGAGCCCCTGCCCGCCCGACACCCTCAGGACCTTGGGATGAAGTCCTCGCCACCACTCCACCGACTTGTAGATGACCGGCAGGTCGAGGGCACCGACAATCCCCAGGACACCGGCCCAGCGGGAGGCCTGCTCCGGGTTTTCGGCGCTCTGGCGGAGAATGAGATAGCCGGCGTACATCAGCCACAGGACCAGCGTCGAGGTGAGACGTACTTCGCCCGTCCACCACACGCCCCACACCGGGCGGGCCCAGATCGGACCGGTGAGAAGGACGATGGTGAAGAACACGACGCCCAGTTCGGCGGAGGCGTGGGCCACCCGATCGAAGCGCCTGTCACGGGTCCACAGGTACAGGGCGCTGCAGACGGCGCACAGGACCACGCCCAGGAACCCGGCGAACGCCGAGGGGACGTGGAAATAGAAGATGCGCTGCACCACGCCCATCTTCTCCTCGGTCGGGACGACCTGGAAAATTGTGTACAGGCAGACGGGAACCAGGAGCGCCACCAGCAGGTCGAGCGCCCGCTCGGCCGTGTCCATCCACCCCGACCCGCTCCGCTGTCCGGCCATGACGACTCCGCCTCCCGTCGGCGCCCGCTCCGGCGGGCGCCGATGATATCACCGACATGGTGACCCGCCGGACGCACCCGGATGAAGCGCTCCTAGTCCTCGAGCACATAGTCGAACAACAAAACGGACGCGGCGAGGAAGATGAGGTCGTAGGCTGCTGACAGGGCCACCCAGGAGGCGGATCTCTCGAACGGGTGCCCCGCCAGGAGGTGCGTCGTGGTCTTCACCGCCGCCAGTGCCACGGGGACCGCGGCGGGAAACAGCAGGAGCGGCAGAAGCAGCTCGCCGCGCCGCGTCCGCGTGGTCATGGCCGCGAACAGGGTGCCCACCGCCGCGAACCCGACGGTGTTGAGAACGAGCGCCAGGACGACCAGGGCGATCCGGCCGCTGAAGCGGAAATTGAACATCACCACGGAGACCGGCACCACGATCGCCTCGACCGCCGCCATGAACAGCACGGTGGCCGCGACCTTGCCCAGGTAGAAAGCGCTGCGATCGATGGGCGCCAGCAGGATCCCCTGGATGCGGTCCTGCTCGCGCTCCAGCTGGAAGGAGCGGCTGATCGCCAGGACGCCGGAGAAGATGAAGGCGACCCACAGGACGCCCGAGCCGAGCGTCACGAAATCGATCAC
>DAISWT010000220.1:0-5186 GCA_036826235.1 Acidobacteriota bacterium
AGAACGAGCAGCAGTTCCTGCGCGCGATCCTCGTCAGCGTCGAGGCGGGCATCGTGGCCTGCGATGCCCGTGGCGTCCTGACGCTGTTCAACCGCGCCGCGCGCCAGATGCACGGCCTCTCCGAGGAGCCCGTCCCGCCGGACCAGTGGACGCGGAAATACGATCTGTACCAGCCGGACGGCAGGACCCTCTTGAAAATGCAGGAGGTCCCCCTGTACCGGGCCCTGCAGGGGGAGCAGGTGCGCAACGCGGAGCTGATCATCATCCCCAAGGACGGCCCGCCACGCACCGTCCTGTCGAGCGGTCAGCCGATCGCGGACGCGCAGGGCCGGAACCTGGGCGCCGTCGTCGCCATGCAGGACATCACCGAGCGCAAGCTGCTGGAGAGCCAGCTGCGCCAGGCGCAGAAGATGGAGGCGATCGGACGCCTGGCGGGCGGCGTCGCGCACGATTTCAACAATCTCCTGAACGTCATTCTGGGATACAGCGAGATGGTCCTGGGGGAGATCGGGCCCGACGATCCGCACCGACCCCGGATCGAGCAGGTGCGCAAGGCCGGGGAGCGCGCCGCCTCTCTCACCCGCCAGCTCCTGGCGTTCAGCCGCAAGCAGGTGATCCAGCCCAGGGTGCTCGATCTCGGCGCGCTGGTGGCCGAGATGGAGAAGATGCTCCGGCGTCTGATCGGCGAAGACATCGAGCCGCTCATCCGGGCGCAGGCAGGGGTCCTGCGGATCAAGGCCGACCCGGGGCAAATCGAGCAGATCGCCCTGAACCTGGTGGTCAACGCCCGCGACGCCATGCCGCAGGGCGGCCGATTGACGATCGAGTCGGCGAGCGTCGAGCTCGATGACCGATTCGCGCGGGACCATCCCGGCGCGCGCCCCGGCTCCTACGTGATGCTCGCCGTCGGGGACACCGGCTGCGGCATGACTCCGGAGATCCAGGCCCGCATGTTTGAGCCGTTCTTCACAACCAAGGAGCCGGGCAAGGGGACCGGCATGGGACTGGCCACGGTCTATGGCATCGTCAAGCAGGGCAACGGCTACATCAGCGTCGACAGCGAGCCGGGGCGCGGAACCACGTTCAGAATCTATCTGCCACCGACCCTGGAGGCGACCGAGGCGGCTCAGCCGCGCGACGCCTCGGCGTCGCCACGGGGCACAGAGACCATCCTGGTGGTGGAGGACGATCCGAGCGTCCGCAACGTCGTGCGCGACTGCCTGCGGATCTATGGGTACACCGTGCTGGACACCGGCGACCCCGAGGAAGGCTTGCGTATCTGCCAGGAGCACCAGGGAACGATCGATCTCCTGATGACGGACGTCGTGCTGCCCAAGATGAGCGGCCGCGCCCTGGCGACGCGCGTTTCCTCCCTGCGGGCCGGCATGAGGGTCCTCTTCATGTCCGGCTACACGGACGACGCCCTCGGCCAGCACGGGGTCCTGGGTCGCGACATCGCCTTCCTGCAGAAGCCGTTCCACCTGACCGTCATGGCCCGCAAAGTCCGCGAGGTCCTCGACCAGAATCGTCCGGTCGCGTCCTGAACGGCCGCCGCCGGGACGGCTTGCGCCGGGCCCCGCGTTGTCCCAGAATCCCGTCGGCGGGCCGGCGCGCCCGGACGGGCGCGGCCGCCCCGCGATCAGGATGAGCGATTCAGCCCGCTTCGTCGCCGCCGTGGCGGTCGCCGTGTTCCGCGGCGGCCGCGTGCTCGCCATGCGCCGCTCGCTGCGGAAGGACGCCGGGGCGGGCGCCTGGGAGACCCTCTCCGGTAGAGTCCTGCCGGGCGAGCAGCCGCTGCAGGCGGCGCTCCGGGAGGCGCGGGAGGAGTGCGGCCTGGAGGTGACGATCGACCCGCGCCCGGTCGCCTCGTACCAGGCGAAACGCAACCGTGACGACATGATCGTCGTGGTCTACCGCGGCGTTTCGGGCGCGGGTGACGTGATCCCCTCGGACGAGCACGACGCCTTCGCCTGGATGACCCCGGACGAGTTCGCGCGCGCCTGCCTCTTCCCGCAGCTCGTCGAGGCGGTCCGGCTGGCCGGGATGACGCCCCCGGGAGATCCGGCGTGACCCCGGAGGCGCTCCGGCGCCCGCGCCTGACGATGGTCTTCTGCACTCAGTGCCGCTGGCTCCTGCGCGCCGCCTGGATGGCGCAGGAACTCCTGATGACCTTCGAGACTGAGATGGAGGAGGTGGCTCTGCGCCCGGCGACGGGCGGGATCTTCGAGGTGCTGCTCGACGGCGAGACGATCTGGTCGCGGCAGACGAGGGACGCTTTCCGGAGATCAAGGAGCTGAAGCAGCTGGTGCGCGATCGCATCGTGCCCGGCAAGCACCTGGGTCACTCCGACAGATCCTGAGCCTGTGGGCCGGCGTACCCCGGCGACCCGGGTCGCCAGGCTCGAGAGTGGATCGTTCTGCCTGCGCCCTGATCGCGGCCGGACGTTAGATCCGACGGCCCCTTCGATACAGCAACCAGCCGCAGCCGAGCAACAGGGCGCAGCCGCCCAGGATCTTGGCCTCGTACACGAGAGGCCTCGTCGTATCGGGTGGGGGGAACAGAGCAAAGACGATCGCGACCGCTGTGGTCAAGAATCCAACGGTGCCGACCGCAATTGTCCCGGCACGCCCGCCGGGAATCGGAATAACCCCTGGTGGGGTACTCCCTACGCCGAGTTTGATGAGTGATGCGAAGAGGTAGAGGTATGGGATGAAGTACACGATCGTCGTGAAGAGTGCCAGTTCTTCGTACGCTTCCTTCACGCTTGAGCCAACGAATCCGAGGAGGATGACGAGGCTTGAAATTCCGCCGGTCAGTAGGAGTGCAATATGGGGTGACCCAAAACGGGGGTGGACTTTGCCGAACGCGGTAGGGAGATAGCGGTCGATACCGGCCACGTACGGAATCCTCGACGAACCCGCCAGCCAGGAACTGACCCCTCCCATCCCACCGAGCGCAATCAAGAAAGCCGATGCCCCGGCGAGAAGGCCGAATCCCATTTTGTCCTGCACCGCGGCGATCGCTCGACCCACGCCACTGAGGATGCCTATTTCCTGCTGAGGCAGGGCGATCAGGAGAGCCGCCGTGCCGAGCACATAAATGAGAGTGATGATGACGCCGGAAATAAAGATGGCTCGCGGGACGTTCTTGCGCGGCTCGATAATCTCGCCCGCCATCAGCGGACCAAGATCGAGCCCCGAGAACGCAAAGCAGATGAGAGTGAAGAACACGACTGTGTCTTTCGTGATGCTGGGCACCAGCGAAGGTGCCAGGAAGGGAGTGGCGGCCCCATACTTGAGGAGAGCCCAGCCTCCCAGAAGAACCAGAAGCACCGCCGGAACCCACGTACCAATCGCGCCAAGGTTGTTGAGCCAGCGGCCGTAGCGGAGGCCTCGTACGTTCACGTACACTGCGATCCAGAAGAGGATGAGCGAAGCACCCGCCATCAGGAGCGAGTTGTTCTCGAATCCTGCATATCGGGGCCCCAGCATGAAAATGAAATTGCCCACGGTGAAAATCAGCAGGTGCGGGAAGTAGATGAGGTTGTTGGTCCACAGGCACCAGCCGGAAATGAATCCGTGGTTGTCCCCAAAGGCATGCTTCGTCCAGGCGTAGATACCGCCTTCCTCCGGATAGCGCGTCGTCAGGTGGATCACCGCCAGGCCGGAGGGAACGAAGAAGCAAAGGAAGCCCAGAAGCCAGAGTGGTAGCGCCGCGTAGCCGTAGCCTGCAGCGGAGGTCAGCCACCAGCGCAGCCCCACGATGGCGACGACGTTGAGGAGGACGAGATCCCACAGCCCGAGCTCGCGCCGCAGGCCGGTCGCCCCGGCCGGTCTCGTCGAGGCGGGCGAGGAGGTGCCCGCCTCCGGGTCGGGAGCCATCAGGATCCGATCTCGTCGATGCTCTTGCGCGCGGTCCTGAACAGGAGGTAACAGAGGCCGCCGAACACCATCAGCGCGACGAGGTTACCGGCGGTGCCGCCGCGGGCAATCCGATCCAGATGAAGCGCGTGAAACACGGTGTCGCCGACGCCGCTGAGCTTCTCGAGAAGATTCCGTCCCTCGCCCGTGGGCACGGCGGACAGCGCCGCGATGAGGACGCCGGCCACCGACCCTCCGGCCACCAGACCGGTGCTGTAGAGCATCCCGGAGGAGACCTCGGTCTCCGACTCCTCGCGACCGCTCAGCCTCTCGACGATGAAGCGCACGAATCCCCCGACGAAGATCGGCATCGTGGTGGAGAGAGGCAGGTAGGCGCCGACCGCCCAGGCGAGCGCGGAGATTCCCATGACCTGGACCGAGACGGCGAGCGCCGCGCCGACGAATACGAAACCCCACTGCAGCCTGTGTCCGAGAATTCCCTGGATGATCGTGGCCATGAGGGTGCCCTGCGGCGCCGGCAGCTTGTCCGATCCGATCGGGCCGTAGCCGGAGTGGTGCATCAGGTAGAGCGTCCCGCCGATGGCGAACGCCGATGCGAACACACCGATCAGAAAGCCAACCTGCTGCCGCCACGGGGTGGCGCCGACGATGAAGCCGGTCTTGAGGTCCTGCGACGTCGCGCCGGCGTTGGCGGCGGCGGTGGAGACGATCGCACCGATCACCAGGGCGGCGGTCTGGTAGGCGATCCCGGACCAGCCGACCGAGATGAACAGCATGCAGGTCCCCATGATGGTGGCGATGGTCATGCCGCTGATTGGATTGCTCGTGGTGCCGATGATCCCGACGATCCGCGACGACACGGTCACGAAGAAGAAGCCGAAGACGATGATCAGGACGGCGAGGAGGAGACTGCCCGGGAAGCGGGTCGGGAGGCCCGGCATGAACAGCGAAATGCCGATCGCCAGGACGGCCGAGCCGATCAGCACGACGCTGATCGGGATGTCGCTCTCGGTACGGCGCGCCGACCCGGCGCCGGCGCCCTTCGACAGACTCTTCACGCTATCGCGGAAGGACGCCCAGATCGTCGGCAGGGTGCGGGCCAGCGACATGAGTCCGGCCATCGCCACGGCCCCGGCTCCGATCAAGCGAATGTAGGCCCGGTAGAACTGCTCATTGAGCCCGTGGCTGGCGATCCACTGGTCGCTGAAGCTCAGGGAGCGAAGCTGCTGGTGCAGCGTCGCCTCCGGAACGAACATCGACAGCAGGGGGGTCAGGGCCATCCATCCCAGAATGCTGCCCGACACC
>DAISWT010000221.1:0-5168 GCA_036826235.1 Acidobacteriota bacterium
TGGCGTCGATCAGCGCACCAGCCTTGCTCACGCACTCGCGGTATTCGCGCTCGGGGATCGAGTCGGCCACGATGCCGGCACCCGCCTGGACATGCGCGATGCCCCGGCTCATCACGGTCGTGCGGATGGTGATGCAGGAGTCGAGGTTGCCGGAGTAGTCGACGTAACCGACCGCCCCCGCGTACGGACCGCGGCGCGTGGTCTCCAGCTCTTCGATGATCTCCATGGCGCGCACCTTGGGCGCCCCGGACACCGTGCCCGCCGGGAAGCAGGCCAGGAGACCGTCGAATGCGTCCCGATCAGCCCGCAACCGCGCGGTCACCTCCGACACGAGGTGCATGACGTGCGAGTAGCGCTCCACCCCCATGAAGCGGCTGACCTCGACGGTGCCGGGCCGTCCGACGCGACCGAGATCGTTGCGGCCCAGGTCTACCAGCATCACGTGCTCGGCCCGCTCCTTGGGATCGGTCAGGAGCTCTCTCTCCATCGCCCGGTCCTCGTCCTCGTCCCGGCCCCGCGGGCGGGTCCCGGCGATCGGCCGCGTCCGAATCCGGTCCCCCTCCACCCGCACCATCATCTCCGGCGAGGCCCCCGCTAGGGCGACCTCCCCGAAGTCGAGGAAGTACATGTAGGGCGAGGGGTTGATGCGGCGGAGGGCCCGGTAGATCGAGAAGGGCGAGGCCTGAGCCCTGCGCTCGAAGCGCTGTGACAGGACGACCTGGAAGATGTCGCCGGCACGGATGTAGTCCTTGGCTCGCCTGACGCTGGCTTTGTAGCGCGCCTGGCTGATGTTCGCTCGCCAGCGGTCGCGGCGCGGCGCGCGGCGCGCCGCCGGCGCGGCGGCCCGGCGCAGAAGATTCTCCATGAACTCGATGCTGCGGCGTGCGGCTCGGTAGCGCTTGTCGAGGACTCTCGACTTCACGCGCTCGCCCCGGTCCTCGGTGCGGATGTTCGACACGATCTGGATCCGCTGCTTCAGATGATCGAACGCCAGAACTGTGTCGTAGATCCCGAACAGGATGTCGGGTAGGCGCAGGTCGTCCTTGACGGACTTAGGCAGTCGCTCGATCGACCGCACCACGTCGTAGGAGAGGTAGCCGACGGCGCCGCCGGTGAATCGCGGCAGGTCCGGGAAGCGCACCGGCCGGTGACTCGCCATGACCCCGCGCAGGGACTCGAGCGGGTCGCCGTCGCGCTCGCCGACCGTCGCCCGCACGAGACCCGCGGGGTCCCGCCCGAGGAATGAGTAGCGCGCAATCGCCTCGCCCCCCTCCACGGACTCCAGGAGGAACGGCTGCCGCGCCCCCCTGGCAATACGCAGGAAGGCGGCCACGGGTGTGAGCAGATCGGCGTCGATCTCGCGGCAGAGGGGGACGACGTTGCCCTGCCGCGCCAGGTCCGGCAGGTCCGCCGGTTCGAGGTTGCACCCATCCTTCACGGCTTCTCTTCGTCCTTCTCGAAGATTCCCAGAGTGCGCGGGACCTCGAACACGACCTCGATCGGCTCCTCGAGACCCTTGACCTTGAACAGCAGCCGCAGCGGCACCCCGTTCAGCCCCGATTCGGGGATGGGGAAATAGATCACGTCCTCCATGTACGACTGCGGCGGCAGGCTTACCTGATCGATGAGCAGGCCGCGCCCGGACGAGGATGGGTAGAAGTTGCTCTGCACGTAGGTGTACAGGCCGACGCCGATGAGGGTGAACTGGCGGTTCTGGACGAACAGCCGGCGGTCCAGGTCGAGGCGCGGGTAGTGATCGGTCACCTCGCGGGCGGGCGCCATGGAGTACTGCTTCCCGAGGGGATCCTCCAGCGTGAAGGATTCACGGGTGATCTCGAACGTTCCTTTGGTCTTGTTCGCGACCTGGACGAACAGAGGAAAATACGACTCCTTGCGGATGAAGCGGGCGGCGTCCACGCCCACGACCATCATCGCCAGCTTCCCGTCTTCCTTGTAGTTGTACGGGCTCAGTTTGTCGCTATAGGGGGTCACCACGTTCGGATTGCGCTCGAGCGAGGCGCATCCCGCGATCCCGACCGCCAGAGCCACAGCCGCCCCGACTCGAACCCACTGACACGCTCTCACCTGCGGCATCTCTGTCGGCCTCATCATGTCGATCGACCTCACCATGCGTCTCGCTTCGATGGCGGGATCGTCCCCGCCCGGACCGGGTTCCGCTCCAGGGCGCACTCGCGCCCGGGCGCCCGCGCTCACCGGAGACGGCGGGGCCGGGACGGCTCCGCCGGCGCGCCGGTCAGCGTCACCAATAGTAAGAGTGGTTTGTGTCGTGGAACAGAACGAAGTGAGGAGACCGCGCCGCCCCGCGGATCGTGAGGTCCACAAAGTCGTCCTCGCCGATGGGTCGAGCCTGCACGGCCGATCTCCGGAAAGAAGGCGGCGTTACTCTAGTACACGGCCGGGATCGTGTCAATCACGCTTCCCGCGCCGGGGCCGCGGTTTCTGGGGAGGGAGCCCCGCTGCGGCGCGGGGATCCTCCCCGAGGGCCTCGAGCGCCACCCGGCGCATCAGGTCGACAGGTGCCTGGCGGCCGGTGAACAGGGCGAATTGCGCGGCCGCCTGCGCCACGAACATCTCTACGCCGCTGAGAGTCGATTGTCCGCGGCAGCGCGCCTCCCGCAGCAACCGGGTCTCTGGAGGGTTGTAGATGATGTCATACACGACGGGAGCGTTGATCCAGGAGGCCGGAACCGGCGAGCGGTGGATCTCCGGCGCGAGACCAACCGAGGTCGCGTTCACCAGAAGGTCGCACGGGAATCGGCGCAGGCGGGCCCAGGGGAGATGGCGCGCGCCGAAACGGCGCGCCAGGATCCGCGCGTGCGCCGCGGTTCGATTGAAGACTGTGACGCGCGCGCCGGAGCGCACCAGTCCATCCACCAAGGCCCGTGCCGCTCCTCCGGCCCCCATGACCGCGACGCGGGCGCCATCGAGCGCCAGCCGGCCGCGGAGCGGGGCGAGGGACGCCTCGACGTCCGTGTTGCGGCCTTCGAGACGATTCCACACTTTGAGGACGGTGTTCACCGCCCCAACGCGCCGCGCGGTATCGTCCAGGGCGTCGAGGTGCGGGAGGATCGCTTCTTTGTGGGGCAGCGTGACGCTCAGGCCGACGAGGCGCAGCTCGCTCAGGACCGGCAGGAATTCGGCCAGCCGGGACGTCTCGAACGGCAGATAGCAGTAATCGAGCCCGAGCTCTGCGAGCGCCGCGTTGTGAAGGCGGGGGGAAAGCGAGTGTCCAATCGGGTAACCGAGAATGCCGAGAAGCCGTGTCCCGGGGCCGATCCGGTGGAAGCGATAGAGACCGAACAACTCCTCGAGAGAGACCTGCCCGGGAGCGCTTCCCGCCGCGCCGCGCGCCGGGGCGTAGACGGCGGCCGACCCCCACGAGGGCGCCAGGATCCTGCTGGGAACGCCCTTCGCGCCCATGCAAAACGCGATGAGCGACCCCGGTCCGGCGGACTGGAGCAGGTCGCGCACCCTCACGATATCGCTCGCGGCGTCCGCGAACGTGACGATCTTCGGGAGAGCGTCCCCCCCGGCCGCGCGCATCTCATGGTAGAGCGCCAGCAGATCCGCAGGTGTCCCGTTGAAATCGTGGTGCGACAGCAGACGCCGCGTCCGCCCGCGCCCTCTCACGAAGACGAGGTCCCGGTCGCCGAACTCCAAATCGAGATAAGCCACGCCGGCGGCCAGGGCCTTCCGCAGGAGGGGCTCGCGCTCGGCCGGCCGGGCCGCTCCGCCCTGCTGGCGGCTGCGGACCGTGATCAGCTTGGGCTTGCCTTTGAGGGCGAGCATTCGATCCGCGTCGAGGTCCCTGACGAGATCCCAACGCAGCTCGACCACGTCGGCGCGCGGGTCGGCGGCGAGGTAGGCGCGGCACGCCGCCTCGGTGGTGTCGCAGGCGACCACCTGGATGACGAGACAGCGCGAGGTCAAAGCGCTCTCCGCGAGGTTCAGGACGGTCCGGGGCCTTCCGGGTACAGCGGTGTGCTCAGGTATTTTTCCCCGCGGTCCGGGAGCAGCGTCACGATGTGGCCCCTCTTGACCCGGCGCGCGACCTGTAGGGCCGCGAACATGGCGGTGCCCGAGGAAATGCCGGCGAAGATGCCCTCCCGGCGCGCTAGGTCACGGGCGGGCTCAAAGGCGTCCGCGTCCGTCACCGTCATGCGCTCGTCGACGAGGCTCCAGTCCATGATCACGGGGACGCGGGACTCCGTCATGTTCCTGAGGCCCTGCTGTCCGTGTCTGGGTTGCGGTTCCACCGAGACGACCTTCAGGGACGGATTGCGCTCTTTCAGACGCCGCGCCATGCCCACCAGCGTGCCGCAGGTGCCGAGCGTCAGCACGAGCCAGTCGACGCGCCCGCCGGTCTGTCTCCAGACCTCCTCCGCGGTCCCCTCGTAGTGCGCCCGGGTGTTGTCGGGATTGACGTACTGGCCGACACGAAAGTACCGCGCGGGGTCACGCGCATACAGGGCGTCGGCGAGGTCCCACGCCTCATCCGAGCCGCCCTCCTTCGAGGTGAACACGATCTCCGCGCCGAGGGCGCGGAGGATCTGCCGCCTCTCGATCGACACCTTCTGCGCCATGGTGATGACCACCCGGTAGCCCTTGACCGCTCCCACCATCGCCAGCCCGATGCCGGTGTTCCCGCTGGAGGATTCCAGGAGCGTCATCCCCGGCTTGAGGTCGCCGCGCTTCTCGGCCTCCTCCACGATGCGCTGCGCGATCCGTTCCTTGACGCTGCCCATCGGGTTGAACCCCTCGATCTTGGCGTAGATCAGGGCCTCGGCCTCGGGGTTCATCCGCCGGATGCGCACCAACGGCGTGTGACCGATCGTCTCCAGGATGCTGTCGCTGGCGGAGGGCGTCTCCATGGCGGCGGCATTATAGTGCAGCGCCGGACGGGCCGTGCTCCGGGCGAGCGGACCGCCAGACGCGCAAAGCCCCGATTTGACACGGTCGGAGCGAGGGCGATAGCATTCGGTCGCACGTTCCAGTTCGATGCGGGTGAGCCCAATGAACGAAGCAACTGCGGCGAAGCTGACGAGCCACGCCCGCTCCGGCGGCTGAGCGGCCAAGCTCAGTCCGGTGGACTTGAGCGAAATCGTCAAGGAATTCGCCGGGGCGGCCAAGACCGATCCCAACCTGCT
>DAISWT010000222.1:0-5167 GCA_036826235.1 Acidobacteriota bacterium
GTCGCCGATGCGCTCGATGGTGATGTCGGGGGCCGGGTACGCGGCCACGTCCGCGGCGCGCGCGTAGTGGCCCTGGCGCGGGAAGACCGTCGTCAGGCGCCCGCCCCAGACCTTCTTGAAGGCGGTGAGGATGCGCACCTTGTCGTCGACGAGAACGTAGTGCGCGGCCGGATACCGCCGCTCGATGTCGTCGAGCTCGCGTTCCTTGTGGATGTAGATCAGCACCCGTCCCTCGACCGCCTCGGACAGACCGGCGCGCTCGATCTTGCGCGGCTGGAACACCACGTCCCCGTCGCTCAGGATCACCGTCGCGCCCCAGGCGGCAAGACGCTCGATCACATCGAGCGCGCCGGGGTAGAGCCGGTTGGCGAACGGGTAGTCCACCAGGAACGACGACACCGCCATCAGGTGGGGATCGTGTGGGTGCTCGACCCGGTAGCGCTGCAGGGCTCCCAGATAGTCGGCGTATCCGAGCTCGGCCCGCAGCGCCTCGTAGATCGCCCAGTAGCGCTCCTGCGCCTCCGCCCCGACCACGCGCGTCAGGTAGCGTTTCAGATCGGCGGCGATCCGATCGTTGTCGACCAGCGTGTTGTCGACGTCGAGCAGGAACACGACGCGAGTGCGGTCGGTCATCCGAGCTCACCTCAGAGGGCGTGGAGTAACCTACCGCGGGGGGGCTTCCCTGTAAAGACGCTTCCGAGCCGCCGTGACACAGGCTCGCTTGACGGGGTCTTCCGGGAACGGTAATCTCAGTACATTGCTTCGTACCACCATCTGAAAAGGAAGTCTCTCTCGAACAGGAGATCCACCGATGCGCAGACCATTCGGATTGATGACGCGTTGTCTCGTGATCGTGGCTCTGGTCGGGATCCTGCAATTGGCCCTGGGGCCCGCCGCGCCGCAGAGGACTCCGTACCTGTCCGCCCTGTCGGCGGCGTTCGCCACCCAGGCGCATGCGGCCGCCACCTGCGAGTACAAGGACTGCGCCGGCGGCTCGCGGCATAATATCGTCTGCGCCAAGGTCGCGTTTCCGGCGGTCAAGTGTTTCATCTATCACGGGACCTGCCTGTCGCAGTCCTGCTGAACGCGGGACGAGCGGGCGGCCGGCGCTCAGTTGCGGCGGGAGACGTTCAGGAGGGCGCGGATCTTGTCGTTCAGGGCCGCGGGTGTGAACGGCTTCTGCAGGAAGACGGAGCCCGAGTCGAGGATCTCGCGCAGCACGCCGGCCTCCTCGGTGTAGCCGGACATATAGAGGACCTTCATGCCGGGGCGCAGCGGAGCCAGGGTCTCCGCCAGCTCGTGGCCGCTCATGCTCGGCATGACCACGTCGGTCAGCATGAGGTGGATCGGCCCGTCGTAGGTCCGGCAGATGCGCAGGGCCTCGGGGCCGTGCTTTGCCTCGAGGACCGTGTAGCCGCTCATCTGCAGGAGCTCGCGCGCCAGCTCGCGCACCGTGATCTCGTCCTCGACCACGAGAATCGTCTCGGTGCCGCGTGACGGGGCCGCCGCACGCGCCTCACGCGGCGCTTCCTCCACCGCCTCGTCCACGCGTGGCAGATAGAGGGTGAACCGGCTGCCCCGGGCCGGGGCGCTGTCCACCGCGATCTGGCCGCCGCAGTGCTTGACGATGGCGGCCACGGTCGGCAGCCCCAGCCCGGTTCCTCTCCCCTTCTCCTTGGTGGTGAAGTACGGCTCGAACAGGTGCGACAGAACCGCCGCATCCATGCCGCAGCCGGTGTCCTGGATCGACAGCGCCACGTAACGCCCCGGCTCCAGGCGCCCGGGGGCGGTGGCGGCCGGACCGTCCAGATCGGAGTTGGCGGTCTCGATCGTCAGTCGCCCGCCCTGGGGCATGGCGTCGCGCGCGTTGACCACGAGGTTCATGATCACCTGCTCGATCTGGCCCGGGTCGGCCCGGACGTTCCCGAAGTCCGGCTTCAGGTTGATTTCGAGATGGACGTCCTCGCCGATGACCCGGCGCAGCATGGTCTCGGTCTCCGCCACCACCGTGTTCAGGTCGATGACCCGCGGCTCGACGATCTGCCTCCGGCTGAAGGCGAGGAGCTGGCGGGTGAGCGCGGCGGCGCGCTCGCCGGCCGCAGCGATCACCTCGATCTCCTTGCGCAGCGGATGCCCGGCCAGGGCGTCGACCAGCAGGCGGCTGCGCCCGTTGATGACCGTGAGCAGGTTGTTTAAGTCGTGCGCCACGCCGCCCGCCAGCCGGCCGACGGCCTCCATCTTCTGAGCCTGACGCAGCTGCCCCTCGCTCAACCGCAGCGATTCCTCCACCCTCTTCCGCTCCGTCAGGTCGCGGATATACCCGGTGAACATCGGCGCGCCGGGAAGCGGCACCCGCGCGATCGCGATCTCAACCGGGAACTCGCTCCCGTCGGCGCGCATCGCCGTGATCTCGATGCGACGGCCCAGGATCTTCGACTCGCCGCCGGCCAGATAACGGGCCATGCCGTCGCGATGCCGCTGGCGCAGGGAGGGGGGCACCAGGAGATCGGCCATGCTTCTCCCGATCGCCTCCGCGCGCCGGTACCCGAACATCCTCTCGGCGGCGGGGCTGAACTCGGCGATCGCCCCCTCGTGGTCGATGCTGACGATGGCGTCGAGGGCCGCCTCGAGGATGGCGCTCTTGCGGACCTCGCTGCGGCGCAGCGACTCCTCGGCCTGCTTACGCTCGTCGATGTCCTGCACCAGCGCCACGCCCAGCCGCGGGCGCCCCGCGGCGTCGAACAGCCAGGTGGCCGTGGTGTATCCCCACACGACCGTCCCGTCCTTTCGCACGTAGCGCCGCTCCATCTCGAAGCGCGGCCGGCCGGGTTCCAGACTCTGCGTCATCCTGCGGCGCGTCTCCTCGACGTCGTCGGGATGGGTGACGTCGAGAACGGTCTTGCGCTGCAGCTCGTCCCGCTCGTACCCGAGGAAGCGGCAGAACGCGGGGTTCACGTCGATGTAGCGACCCTCGGGCGAGGCGGTCGCCATGCCCAACCCCCCCTGCTCGAAGATCGAGCGGAAGCGGGCCTCGCTCGCCTCCAGGGCCTCGTTCGACCGGCGCAGCACGTCCAGATCTGTCAGGTCCTGCACCATCAGGATCGTCTGCTCCACCTTCCCGGTGAGTGATTTGATCGGCATGGCGGTCGTGTAGATGTGGCGCGCCTGCTCGTGGATCGACAGCCGCATCTCCTGGTGCGCCACGATGCCGGAGCGGAAGGGCTGCGCCGCCGGACAGGTCTCGCACGGGAGGGGGCGGCCGCACAGGACCTGGTGGCACTTCGCCCCCTTCACGGCGGCGGCGTTCGGCGAGGCGCAGAAACGCGTGGCGAAGATGTTGTTGGTCCAGGTCACCGACAGCGACGCGTCGAACACCAGGAAGCCCGCGTCGGTGTGGTTGACCACGGCCGAGAGCTTCTGGCGCTCAAGCTCCAGGACGCGCATCTGCTCGTCGAGCAGGCGGAAACGGCGCTGATAATCCTCCAGCCTGCGATGCAGGAGGTCATCGAGGTCCTCGGCACGCGCTTCGTGCCGTCTACTCACGGGAGGCCGGCTTCTGGCGGAGGGCATACGCGCGGGCGAGGCAGTCGGCGATCTTCTCCACCTCGGCGACCGTGCCCGGATCGAACGCGTTCAGCTCGTGGCTGTCGAGGTCGATCTGAGCGTAGATCGTCCCCTGCCGGCGGATGAGAACGACCAGCTCGGAGCGGGTCGCGGCCGAGCAGGCCAGGTAGTTGGGTGCCTTGGAGACGTCCGGGACGTTGATGTTGCGGTTCTCGGCGACGGCCGTGCCGCACACTCCTCGCCCGACTGCGATGAAGACATGATCGGTGGGAGCGCCGATGAACGGCCCGAGCCGCAGGACCTTGTCCGGAAAGAGCTCGTAGATGCCGGTCCAGTGAAAGCGCCGGTTCGAGTTGTGCAGCAGGTCCACCGTCCGGCTGAGGATCTCCTCGAGGCTCGCGCCGGCGTCCATCATCTCCTCGATCACCCGGCAGATCCCGTCCCCGCCCGTTTTTTTCCCCGATCGGCCGAGCGTCAGCGCCATGGCGCCCCCAAGATGACATATAGATGATAGGCCCACGGACCGGCCGCGCAAGCCGAGCGAAACCCGATCCCAAAGAAAACGGCCGCGCCGGGGAGGGGTCGGCGCGGCCGTCGGGTGCATGAAACGGCACCAGGTCGTCTAGGTCCTGTGAGCCCTCTGGGCGGCCCTGGGGAAGTAGGCCTTGTAGAAGTGGTAGCTCATCAGGCAGAAGGGCACCAGCAGGAACAACGCCTGCAGACCGTAGCGCTGGCGGAGCATGCCGATGAGAATCACCAGCGAGCCGCCGGCGAGCTGGCTGTTGATCGTCCAGGAGTACTTCTCGTACCACACCCGGAACGGATCGACCTTCTGCTCCAGTCCCACCGCGATCGAGACCAGGCCGGTGTTGACCACGAAGAAGGTCAGGACGCACAGCAGCAGGCCCACCAGCGATTCAGAAGAGGTCACGTCCCCGACGCGGCCGCCGCTCAGGTAGTACACGTGCCCGCCCAGCCAGGCCGACAGCACGAAGTTGCACAGGTTGAACAGCCCCTTGTGCAGCTCGAGGCGAGGCCGGCCGACGACCCAGAAGTAGGCCAGGCTGACCGCCGCCAGGAGCATCGCCTCGCGGACGCCGAACAGCACGATGGCGCCGAGGAGGAACGGCTGCAGCGTGGAGAGGCGGGCGTTGTGCCCCAGGTTGAGCGTGTGGGGCGCCGCCACGCAGGCGAACACGAGGAGCAGCAGGTAGTCGGCGCTCAGGTTGAGCGGGCCGTGTGTCAGCCCGTCCAGGGCCGCGAACCCACCGAGACTCAAGACCGTTGCGAGAAACAGGCTCATCGCGTCTCTCCGCCGACTATCGCTTGTTGCCGCCCCAGATGCCGCCCATGTTGTCGACCATGCCCAGCGTCGAGTCGAGGAGGCACCTGTCGCCGCCCCAGATAAGACCGCTGCTGGTGATCAAGGTGTTGTCCACGATCGACTTGGGCGCCGCCCGGCCGCCCCAGACGCTTCCGAACGATGCGGTGATGGC
Organism: Acidobacteriota bacterium; assembly: GCA_036826235.1. Taxonomy (GTDB): domain Bacteria; phylum Acidobacteriota; class Polarisedimenticolia; order Gp22-AA2; family Gp22-AA2; genus Gp22-AA3. The sequence continues at coordinate 5,061 of DAISWT010000222.1, forward strand.
CGGGGGCACGTCCGTCATGTCGATGCCGACGCAGCTGGCCTTGCCGCGGTTGCCCCAGATGCCGCCCATCGTGAAGTCGCCGCCCCAGATGAGCCCCGTGTCCTCGA
>DAISWT010000223.1:0-5166 GCA_036826235.1 Acidobacteriota bacterium
TCGCCGTGGAGGGCTTCTGGCTGCCGGCCGTCGCCTGTAGCATCTTGAGGCGGAAAGTCTCCGGCACGTCGCGCATCCCGTCGTGCACGATGGCGATCAGATCCTCGTCGAAAATGTCCTTCTTCTGATCGGCGATCTCGATGAAACGGGCGTAGGCCCGGTCCAGCTCGGGGCGGGACAGCGGGTAGCCGAGGTCCGCCAGCTTCCTGCCGAGCGCGTGGCGGCCGGAGTGCTTCCCGAGGACCAGGCGGTTCGTTTTGATGCCGACGGACTCGGGGGTCATGATCTCGTAGGTCCGCCTCTCCTTCAGGACCCCGTCCTGGTGGATCCCCGCCTCGTGCGCGAAGGCGTTCTTGCCGACCACGGCCTTGTTCGCCTGCACGTGCATGCCGGTGATGCTGGAGAGAAGCTGGCTCGACTTGTAGATTTCCGCCGTCACGACGCCGGTCGTGAACGGAAGGATGTCCCGCCTCACGTAGAACGCCATCACGATCTCTTCCAGAGAGGCGTTGCCGGCCCTCTCCCCGATGCCGTTCACCGTGCACTCGACCTGCCGCGCCCCGGCCTCGACCGCCGCGACCGAGTTCGCAACCGCCAGACCGAGATCGTTGTGGCAGTGGACCGACAGCACCGCCCGCTCGATTCCGGGGACCCTCTCCCGCAGCGTGCGGATGATCCGTGTGAACTCCGTCGGCACCGTATAGCCGACCGTGTCGGGGATGTTGATCGTCACGGCACCCGACTCGATCGCAGCCGCCACCACCTGGCACAGGAAATCGATGTCGCTCCGGGTCGCATCCTCGGCCGAGAACTCGACGTCCGGAGTGAACGATTTCGCCAGACGCACCGCGTCGACCGTCATGTCGAAGACTTCCTGGCGCGTCTTGCGCAGCTTGTGCTGCATGTGCAGATCGGACGTGGCGACGAAGGTGTGCAGGCGCGGACGGGCGGCCACCTCGATGGCCCGCCAGGCGCGCTCGATGTCGTCCCGGGTGGTCCGCGCCAGGGCCGCGATCACCGGCCGCCTGACCTCGCGGGCCACGGCGTGCACCGCCCGGAAGTCGTCCTCGGAGGCCATCGGGAAGCCCGCTTCGACGACGTCCACCCCCAGCGCATCGAGCTGCCGGGCCATCCGCAGCTTCTCTTCCAGATTCATGCTGCAGCCGGGCGACTGCTCGCCGTCGCGCAGCGTCGTGTCGAAGATGATGATGCGCTCTGACACGGTGTCTCCCTACACCAGGACGCAGCTGTTCTTATACGGGTCGATGTGCATGGTGTCAACCGATTTGACACGACTGGTCGTCATGAGAACCACATTGTGGAACGAAACTTGGTTCGCTTGCCTGAGTCGTTGAATAACGCCGCTCGTGCTTTACTGGCGGGCGCTATAACATACTGACCGACCGGTCGGACTGTCGATCCATCCGGAGACATTTTTGACAAGCCAGAACCACGATGCGCAACAACTGGACGCCCCGGCGCATCCGACCGCGCGACGGAGGGTGACAGCCCGCCTGCTGCGTGGTAATTTTCCTGCGGCTTCATTGAGGAGGGCCAGCGCGCACTAAAATCACAATCGAGTTCTTCCATCTTATCGAGAGTGGGGGAGGGACAGGCCCGATGATCCCACGGCAACCGATCCCGGTACGGGATGGCCGGTGCCAACTCCTGCGGGGCTTCTGAGCCTCGGCAGATGAGAGACGGAAGGCGAAGGAGTCGTTCCACCGAACCTCTTCGACGTCGTCTCGAAGAGGTTTTTTGTTGATGGGTGCAAACATGAAGGACAAGACGGACATCCCGGCGCGCTATTCGCGGCAGATCCTGTTCGAGGAGATCGGACAGGAGGGGCAGGCGCGGCTGATGGATGCGCGGGTGGCGCTGGTCGGCTGCGGCGCCCTGGGCACGGTGCAGGCCTCCCTGCTGGTGCGGGCCGGCGTCGGGCATCTGCGCATCATCGACCGCGACTTCGTCGAAGAGAGCAACCTGCAGCGCCAGATCCTGTTCGACGAGGAGGACGTGCGCGCGATCCTGCCGAAGGCGGTCGCGGCGGAGAAGAAGCTGCGCGCCACCAATTCGCTGGTCGATGTCGAGGGACTGGTCGAGGACCTCAACGCCTCGAGCATCGGACGGCTGCTCTCGGGGTTCGATCTGGTCCTGGACGCCACCGACAATTTCGACGCGCGCTTCCTTCTCAACGACTACTGCGTGAAGACCGCCACACCGTGGATCTACGGGGCCTGCGTCGGATCGTACGGCCTGACCTTCCCGATCCTGCCGGGCGACACCGCCTGCCTGCGCTGCGTGTTCGAGAGCGCGCCGCCGCCCGGTCTCTCCCCCACCTGCGACACGGCCGGGGTGCTCGGGCCGATCGTCGGCGTGGTGGCGTCGCTGCAGGCGGCGGAGGCGCTGAAGATCCTGTCCGGCCGGCGCGAGCGGGTGAGCCGCCGGATCTCGGTCGTGGACGTCTGGGAGGGCCGCCAGAGCCAGATCGATCTGCCGGCGCGGGAGCCGGCGTGCCCCTGCTGCGGGAAGCGGGAGTTCCCCTACCTCGAGGGCGCGCTCGGGTCGGACACCGCCACGCTGTGCGGCCGCAATGCCGTCCAGATCCGCAGGCGCGACGGCGTGAGGCTCGACCTCGACGAGGTGGCGCGGCGTCTCGTGCCGATCGGCACCGTCGAGAAGAACCGGTTCCTGCTGCGCGCCGACATCGACGCCTACCGGCTGACGGTGTTCGCCGACGGTCGCGCCATCGTCAGCGGGACCACCGACGCGGCGGTCGCCAAATCGCTCTACTCGCGCTATGTCGGAACGTGAGGAGACAGCCCGTGCCGGAGACCCGAGGCCCGCGATGATCTATCTGGACAACGCCGCCACGTCCTTCCCCAAGCCCGAGTCCGTGTACCGCGGCATGGAAGACTTTGTGCGCGCCAGCGGCGCCAACCCCGGCCGCGGCGGCCACCGCCGCGCCGTCGAGGCCGAGGCGATGATCAACGACACCCGGCGCCTGCTGGCGCGCCTCCTCGGTTGCGCTCGGCCGGAGCGCATCGTCTTCGGGCACAACGCCACCGATGGCCTCAACATGGCGATCAAGGGCGTGCTGCGCCAGGGCGACCACGCCATCACCTCGGTCCTCGAGCACAACTCCGTGTCGCGCCCGCTCAACCAGCTCGAGAAGGACGGCGTGATCACCCTGACTCGCCTGCCGGCCACCGCCGAGCATCTGATCGATCCCGACGAGGTGGTGCGTGCCTTCCGGAACAACACCCGGCTGGTGGCGCTGACGCACGCCTCGAACGTCACCGGGACCATCCAGCCGATCGCCGCCATCGGCCGGATCGCTCGCGAGCGCGACGCCCTGCTGCTGGTCGACGCGGCGCAGAGCGCCGGTGTCGTGCCGATCGATTTCGACAACGACCGCGTCGATCTCCTGGCGTTCACCGGGCACAAGGGCCTGCTCGGGCCGACCGGGACCGGCGGGCTGGTGGTCGGCGAGCGCGCGGCGGTGCGCCCCTGGCGCGAGGGTGGCACCGGGGGCGACTCGACCCGCCCGGTGCAGCCGGAGGAGTTCCCGCACCGGCTGGAGGGCGGCACGCCGAACGTCTTCGGCATCGCCGGTCTGCGCGAGGGCGCGCGCGTGCTCCTGGAGCGCGGCGTCGAGACGGTGCTGCCGCACGAGCGCAGCCTGATCAGGGCGTTCCTGACTTCGCTGAAGCGGCCGGAGCGCCTGTCTTGGTACGGGGCCGACCGCGTCATCGCCGACCGGAACGGCGAGGGGCGGGTGGGTCTGGTGAGCGCCAACGTCGCCGGCTTCGCCCCGGCCGAGGTGGGCGCGATCCTGGACGAGCAGTTCGACATCGCGGTTCGCCCCGGCCTGCACTGCGCCCCCTACGCCCACCAGCACCTCGGCACCTTCCCGCAGGGGACGGTGCGGCTGAGCGTGGGGATCCTGACGACCGCCGACGACATGCGGCAGGCGGCCGCCGCCCTGGACGAGATCACCGCGTCATGACCGGGACACCCTGAAAGGAAACCGATGAGCTACGTGCAGGGTCTGAGGTGCAGGGAGTGCGGGGCGGAGTCCTCGATCGCGCCGCGCTCGATCTGCGAGGAGTGCTTCGGCCCGCTCGAGGTCACCTACAACTACGAGGCCCTGCGCCGGAGCTTCGGTCGGGACTCGGTCGCGGCGCGCCCGGGCTCGATGTGGCGCTACCGCGAGCTGCTCCCCGTGGAGGGCGGCGACATCCTGGGCCGCGAGGTCGGCTTCACTCCCCTGCTGCGCGCCGGCCGCCTGGCGGAGCGCCTGGGTCTCGACGAGCTGTACATCAAGAACGACGCGGTGAACTTTCCGACGCTGTCGTTCAAGGACCGCGTCGTGTCGGTGGCGCTCACCAAGGCGCGCGAGTTCGGCATGACCACCGTCGGGTGCGCCTCGACCGGCAACCTCGCGAACGCCGTCGCCGCCCAGGGCGTGCGCCACGGCTTTTCCACCTGCATCCTCGTGCCGGAGGACCTGGAGACGGCGAAGATCCTCGGCACGACCGTGTACGGAGCGCAGCTCGTCGGCGTGCGCGGCGACTATGACCAGGTCAACCGCCTGTGCAGCCAGATCGCCGATCGGTACGGCTGGGGGATCGTCAACGTCAATCTGCGGCCGTTCTACGGCGAGGGCTCCAAGTCGTTCGGCTACGAGATCGCCGAGCAGCTCGGCTGGCGGCTGCCGGACAACGTCGTCTGCTGTATGGCGGGCGGCTCCCTCCTCACCAAGATCGGCAAGGCGCTCGAGGAGCTGACGCATCTCGGCTGGATCGAGAGGGGGCCGACGCGCCTGTACGGCGCCCAGGCGGCCGGCTGCAACCCGATCACCGCCGCGGTCAAGGACGGCACCGGCGAGATCCGGCCGGTCAAGGCACGCACCATCGCCCGCAGCCTCGCCATCGGCAACCCGGCGGACGGCTACGACGCCGCGCGCGCCATCCGCGACAGCGGCGGCTGGGCCGAGGACGTCACCGACGACCAGATCGTCGCCGGCATCCGCCTCCTGGCCGAGACGGAGGGGATCTTCGCCGAGACCGCCGGCGGCGTAACCGTCGCCGTGGCGCGCAAGCTCGTCGACCTCGGCCGCATCCCGCCGCACGAGCCGGTTGTCCTGGTGATCACCGGGAACGG
>DAISWT010000224.1:0-5152 GCA_036826235.1 Acidobacteriota bacterium
ACGGGGCACGGCCGGCCGAAGCGGCCGTGCACCGCCATGCCGTCGCGGAAGGCGGTGACCTTCTCGGGAAAGCCGTCGCCCCGCTCCCGCCGCAGACGTTCGGTCCACTCGCCCAGCACGGCGCGCGTCGTCTCGAACAGACGCGCGATCTCGCCTTCGGACAGGCGGCGCGCCAGCTGCATCGGGGACAGGCCCGCGCGGTGCAGGATCTCATCCGAATAGGCGTTGCCGATGCCGCTGAACAGGCGCGGATCGGTGAGCGCCCGCTTCAGGGTGTGGCTCTCGCGCAGGAGCGCCTCGCGGAAGACGGGCAGACCGGCTTCGAGCACTTCGACCCCGCCGCGATCGAGGACGGCCAGCGCGTCGTCACCGTGCACCAGGTGCAGCGAGGCGCGTTTCCTCGACCCCGCTTCGGTCAGAAGCAGGGTGCCGGCGTCGAAGTCGAAGGCCGCCAAGCCAATCCGGCCGGGAATGGCGGCGCCGGCCGGCTTCCACCGCAGCCGCCCGGCAATCATCAAGTGGATCACCAGGTAGAGATGATCCTCGAGACCGAGCGCGATCCGCTTGCCGATCCGGCGCAGCTCGACGACGGCGCGCCGCTCGGCGTCGCGCGGGGGGGGAAGCATGGTGCGCAGCAGGAAGGGGCTCCGCAGCCGGATCCTCTCCAGCCGGCGCCCGAGAACACGCTCGCGCAGGGCCTCGATATAGACCACCACGTCCGGGAGCTCGGGCATGACAGGACGATAGCAGGAAAGCGGTCCACCCGCAGCGCCGGCCGGTCAGCAGGCGGAGACGCGGTACTGCGGCACGCCGCTGATATTGACCGTGTACGGGATCTCCGTCAGGTAACCGAGGTCGCGCAGCGACGAGAGCGCCCGCAGCGCCCGGGGAAATGTCCAGCCCAGGGCTCGGGCCACGGCGGCCGGTGTCCAGGTCCGCCCGGGGTGGCGGTGGGCCAGCCGGACCGCCGCGAGAGCGTCGCGCTCGGGCCGACCCGGAGGCCGGCCATCGGCGGCGGTGAGCGTGGCCACCGCGAGGGTGAGACAGAGGCGCCCGACACGCTGGTCGTCGCATTCGACCATCACATCGAAACGTCCCGTGGGCGCGCGGCGGGCCCCGGTGACCCCACTGACCCTCGCCTCCTCGGTCACGGCGCTCTCGAAATCGATGATGGCGTGCTCGATCAGGTGCGCCAGCGCGAGGCAGGCATCGAACGGCTGGGCCGGGCCCTCGGGGACCGCGGCCGGGTCCGGGCCCACCGCCGCACCGTTCGGCCGGCGCACGAAGACGTGGTAGGCGATCGGTCCGCGGCATCGGTGGCTCATGAACGTCGGGGAGATGTCCAGAAGACGCCTCTCGATGAGGGCGAGGGCCGACACGGGATCGGGCTCGTTCCAGCGGATGTCCAGGGCGGCGCGCAGTAGCTGGCCGCCGGGCTCGGTCTCCCGGTTCAGAGAAGCGGCCAGGGGCGACGGCCCGAACTCGATCTGCACGACCTGCACTTCGGGCTGGAGGCTCATCGACAGACGTCCGGGGTCCCCGCACGGGGGCCCCGGACTCCCTGACACCTGACGGGGGAGCCTACTTCTCCTCGAACTTCCCTTCCTCGCGGTCCAGCGTGCCCTGCAGAACCACTCGGTACTCGCCGGTCTCGGTGTTGACCGCTTCAACCTTGGCGCGGGCGATGGTGCTGTTCAGGATCATCTCCCCGATCTTGGTGCGCAGCTGGGCCGGGGAGGTCGGCGTGTTCTCGAGAGACTTCACATCCTGGATGTGGAACCGGGCCATGGGTGGAATCACCTCCTTCGAGCATCAGTGGGAATCCCGTTTGAGAGAGACGTCGAACGTGCAGTGCAGGATGGTCCAGTAGAGTCCTGGATCGTCCTGGGGGAGCTCCGTCAGGGGCGGCCCCTCCGCCGCAGGGTCATCCGACTGGGTCCCGCGAACGGGATTTCGGAGCGGCCGGAGGGACCGCCTTTTCAGAACATCGTGCGGCGGAGGGTGCACTGCGGGGGTGTTCATCAGGGCACCTCCCGTTGGATTCGGCGCCCGACGTCGACAGGTCCCTCGCGTGCGAGCAGGGAACGCTCGTCCGGAGCGTCCCCGGCGGGGCTCCGCAGGATCCCCGCCGGGGGCGGTCCGGCCTTCAGGGCGCGCTCGATCTCCGCCACCAGGACGCCGAGCCGGAACGGCTTCGGGAGGAAGCTGAACGCTCCCTCCTGCAGGGCGCGTTCCTCGATGTCGGGGCGCGAGAACGCGGTGACGAAGATCACGGGCACGCGCGCGAAGCACCTCTGGACCGCCGAGAGAAGCGCGAAGCCGTCCAGATCGGGCATCTTCCAGTCGATCAGGGCGACGTCGATCCGATCGCACATCAGGGCGACGATCGCCGACAGGGTGTTGGAGGCGGTGCTCACGACGTAGCCCTCCTCCTTGAGAGACTCTTCGAGGAAGGCGCGCATGGCGTCGTCGTCTTCGACGACCAGGACCCGGGCCTCATCCAGCCCGGCGTTCACCGCCTTGATCAGCGCTGCCCCCCGCGGACGACTCTCGATCGACGTGTCCATCATCGCTCCCCTCGATTCACCCGCGGCTGTTCATCGCGTCCCAGTGCGAGAGGCGTGCCAGATGAGCGGGCAGCGCCCTAACTGCTTGCAGGCCCGCCGATAGGGTCTGCAAGCGGCGCCCGCTGAGACGCCGGCGGGCGGTCTTCGCGTGGGGCACTAAGCTACGGCTGGGGCACGTCAGGACAGGTACGAGCCGACTATTGCGGCAGCGAGGGGCGGATGCCGTAGAGCTCGAGCTTGCGGTACAGGGTCTTGCGATCGACGCCGAGCAGGCGGGCCGCGGCGGCCTTGTTGCCGTGCACGGCCCGAAGGGTCCTCAGGATATATTCGCGCTCCACTTCGGACAGCGGCACCGGCTGGCCGTCGAGGTGCGGCGCCCCGGCGGAGCGGGCGCGGAACGTCTCGGGGAGGTCGTCGATCCACAGGACATCGTCGCGGCCGAGCTCGAGGGCGCGCTCGAGGGCGTTTTCGAGCTCGCGGACGTTGCCCGGCCAGTGGTGGCGGCGCAGCACCTCCATCGCCTCCGGCGACAGCGTGCAACCGGAGCGTCCCAGCCGGCGGCCGTGCTTCTCGAGGAAGTGGGCCACCAGCGGCACCAGGTCCTCGCCGCGCTCGCGCAGCGCCGGCACGCGGATGGTGATCACGTTCAGCCGGTAGTACAGGTCGTTCCGGAAGCGCCCGTCGGCGACCAGGGTCTCGAGGTCCCTGTTGGTCGCGGCGACGATGCGCACGTCCACGGGAACCGGGGCGGGCGCGCCGATCGGGTGCACCTCTTTCTCCTGCAGGACGCGCAGCAGCTTGCCCTGGAGCGACTGCGGCATGTCGCCGATCTCGTCGAGGAGGATCGTTCCCCCCGTCGCCTCCTGGAACAGCCCGCGCCTGTCCTCGCGCGCGTCGGTGAACGCGCCGCGCCGGTGGCCGAACAGCTGGCTCTCCAGGAGACTCTCGGGGATGGCGGAGCAGTTGACGGCCAGGAAGGGGCCGGCGCGCCGCGGGCTCTGCGAGTGCAGCGCCCGCGCCAGAAGCTCCTTGCCGGTGCCGCTCTCGCCGGTCAGGAGCACCGGCGTGCCCGCGGCCGCGGCTCTCTGGATCAGATCGAGGATCTTCTTCATACCCGGGCTGTGCGCCACGATCGTGAAGCGCTTCTCCTCGAAGGCGTCCCGCAGGCGCCGCAGCTCCTCCTTGAGCCGTTTCTCGCGCAGCGCGCCCTCGACCGTGGCCAGAAGCTGCTCGATCCGGAACGGCTTGGCCAGGTAGTGGTAGGCGCCCCCCTTGATCGCCTCGACGGCCGTGTCGATGCTGCCGAACGCGGTGATGATCACGATCGGTACATCGCGGTCCCTGGCGTGCAGCTCCGCCAGGACGTCGGAGCCCCGCATCTCGGGCATCATCAGATCGGTGATGACCACGTCCAGGGCGACGGAGGCCGCGCGCTCGAGCGCCTCCCGCCCGCCGGCGGCGCTGTGGACGGTGTAGCCCCGCTCGCGCAGTTCCTCCTCGAGATACGCCCGCATCTCGTCGTCGTCCTCGACGACCAGCAGCGTGCCGCGGGGCGTCACGACGCCACCTCCCTGGGAGCCGCGGCCGCCACCGGCCGCGACTCGGGCAGGTACACGGTGAGCCGCGTTCCCCGCCCCGGCTCGCTCTCGATGTCGATCCAGCCGCCGTGCTCGCGGACGATGCCGTAGGACACCGACAGCCCCAGGCCCGTCCCGCGGCCGATTCCCTTGGTGGTGAAGAACGGGTCGAAGACGTGGTCCAGGTTCTCGGGGGCGATCCCGGTGCCGGTGTCCTCGAACGTGACGGCGACGCATGGCTGCGTGCCGGAGTTGTTCTCGGGCGGCCGTTTCTCCACGCGGGAGGCGGCCACGCGCAGGGTGCCGCCGTCCGGCATGGCGTCGAGCGCGTTGGTGCAAAGGTTCAGAAACACCTGGTGGAGCTGGTCGGGATCGGCGGTCACCGTGGCGGGGGCGTCCGACAGCTCCGTGTCGAGGTGCACGCGGCCCTCCTCGAACCGGTGGCTCATGAAATCGAGGACCTTGCCGAGGACCGGCGCCACACCGGTGCTGGTCAGGCGGGGCTCGCGCATGCGCGCGAAGTCCAGCATGTCGCGGACGATGCGGGCAATCCGATCGATCTGGGAGCTGATGACCCGCAGACTCCGGGCGGCGGGCGCGCCGTCCGGCAGGGAGCGCATCAGGCGTTCGGCCCGCCCGCCGATGACATTGAGCGGCGTGCCGATCTCGTGGGCCAGCCCGGACGCCAGGCGGCCGACGGAGGCGAGACGCTCGGCGTGCCGCAGCCGGGACTCCATCCGCCGGCGCTCCTCCTGCTCCGCGAGGAGCGAGAGCTGCGAGGCCTCCAGCCTCTCGAGCATGCCGTTGAACGCCTGCGCCAGCCTGCCGAACTCGTCGCGCCGCCGGACCGGCACGCGGGACCGCAGCTCCCCTGAGCCGACCTCGCGGAAGCTGCTGGCGAGCTCGGCGACCGGGTGGGCCACGCTGATGCGGATCACCCAGAAGACGATGACCGTGGTGACGAGGATCATCAGGAAGGTGAGGGTGTAGATCTCGTGGCGCGAGGCG
>DAISWT010000225.1:0-4665 GCA_036826235.1 Acidobacteriota bacterium
CCACTGGTTCTAGGGGCCGGGGGCATGCTCGGGCGCGCGGTCGTCCAGGTCCTGGATCCGGTCTTCCCGGGGACGGTCTCGGCCACACGGGCCGAGGCGGACGTGACCGACCGCTTCCGGCTCGAGTCCGAGGTCGAGAGGCTGCGCCCCGACGTGGTGATTAACTGTGCGTCCTACACTGACGTGGACGGCTGCGAGACCGATCCGGAGCGGGCGCGGCGCGTGAACGTGGAGGGCGCCGAAAACGCCGCCAGCGCCGCTTCGGCCGCGGGGTGTCCGATCATCCACATCAGCACCGACTTCGTGTTCGACGGCAGGAAGGGCGCTCCCTACGTCGAGGGGGACACCCCGGCGCCACTTTCGGAGTACGGCCGCAGCAAGCGCGCCGGGGAGGAGCGGGTGGCGGCAGTCGCGACGGACTTTCTGATCGTCCGCACGTCGTGGTCCTACGGCGCCGGCCGAGCCAATTTCGTGGACGCCATCCGCTCGCGCGCGGCGAACGGCGGCCCCCTCAAGGTGGTCGACGACCAGTTCGGCTCGCCCACCTACGTCGTCGACCTGGCGCGCGCTCTGCATCTCCTGATCCTGCGCGAGGCCCGGGGTGTGGTGCATTTCGCCAATGCGGGCGTGTGCTCCCGGCACGCCATGGCCGGGCTGATTCTCAGGACGTGCGGCTTCCACGACGTGCCGCTGGTGCCGATGCCGACGTCCGAGGCCGGGCGGATCGCGGTGCGACCCTCCTATTCTGCGCTCGACACGTCCCGTTACTCGCGCCTGACAGGAGAGACGCCGCGCCCCTGGCAGGAGGCCCTGATCGAGTACCTGCGCGTCGGCCGCGGCGCGGCGGCGGGCGCATGAAAGTCCTCATCACGGGCGCCACCGGCTATCTCGGCGCGCACGTCGCTGCGCGGCTGGCCGCCGCGGGTCACACCGTACGGGCGCTGGTGAGACCGGGAAAGGAGGGCAGTCTGCCGCCCGATTGCCGTCCGGTGGCCGGTGACGTGCTCGACCAGGGCTCCATCGAGCGGGCGCTCGCAGGGTGCGACGCCCTGGTACACATGGCCGCCTTGGTCAAGATGTGGGCGCGGGATCGGCGCGCGTTCGACAGGGTGAACGTGGAAGGTTTCGCGGCCGCGCTGCGCGCGGCGGAGAAGTCGGGCGTCCGGCGGGTGCTCTACACCTCGACGATCGGAGCGCTCGGCCCGACCGGACCGCAGCCTCTGGACGAGACACACGAGCGAGCCGAATTTGATTTCCGCACCGACTACGAGCGCAGCAAATGGGTCGCCGAAAGAGTGGCCGTCGAGCGGGCCCGGGGCGGCGCGCCGCTGGTCATCGTGTATCCGGGAGTCGTCTACGGCCCGGGCGCGGCGACCCAGGGCAACCTCCTGGACCGGCTCCTCAGGGACTACCTCGCGGGCCGGCTCAAGACCCGGCTCGGCCGGCGACCGACGCGCATCTGCTACGCCTTCGTCGACGACGTGGCCGAGGGGCACCTCCTGGCCCTGGAGAGGGGGTCGCCCGGCAGGGGATACATCCTCGGAGGCGAGAACGTCACGCAGGACGAGCTGTTCAGCCTCCTGCACGAGCTGACCGGGATCCCGCCCCCGCGTCGCGCGATTCCGTTCTGGATGGCGGAGGCGGCCGGAAAGGGCCTGCGCGCCTGGGCCCGGCTGGGCGGGTCGCCTCCCGAGTTCACCGACGGTGCCATCGCGACGTTCCGGTATCACTGGGCCTACTCGAGCGGGCGGGCGATCGGAGAGATCGGGTACCGGGTCACCACGCTGCGCGAAGGACTCCGGCAGACCCTCCAGGCTCTGCGCGGCGAGCCGGCCAAGGACAGCGGGGGGGCGTGAGCGCGCGATGCAGAAAACCAACGAGACGGCGCGCAGAACGGTTCATTTCGCTGTCGGAGGGCTGGCGTTTCTGTTGCGGGACTTGACGCCCTTGCAGGCGGCGTGTGCGGCCGGCGCGGCCATCCTTTCCAATGTCCTGGTCCTGCCGCGCGTCGCCCCTTCCCTGTTCCGAGGCGAGGAACGGCACGAGCCCTGGCGTTCGGGCGTGGTGATCTACCCCGTCGCGGTCCTGCTGCTGGTCCTGCTGTTCCACCGCCACAAGGAGGTGGCGGGGGCCGCCTGGGGGATCATGGCGGCCGGCGACAGCGCCGCAGGCCTCGTGGGCCGCCGTTACGGCCGCCGGCCGATTCCCTGGAACCGATCGAAGACGGTGGAGGGATCGTTCGCCTTCGCGATGGCGGCCGCGCTCTTCTCATGGACGATCCTGATCTGGATGGGACGGGGCGGCATGGAGGCCGCGTGGCTCGCGGGATCCACGTCGCTGTTCGCGGCGTTCATGGAGTCGCTTCCGTGGCGCCTGAACGACAACCTGACGGTGCCTCTGCTATCCGGGGCCTTCCTCGCCGGTCTGGTGCAGTTCGACGCCGACCGATTCGCCGCCGCCGTCCCCGGGATCCGGGTCGCGTTGCTCATCGGGCTGGCCGTCAACGCCGTTCTGGCGTTCCTGTTCCGGGCCACCAGGACGGTCGATCGATCGGGGATGATCGCGGGGTTCCTGGTCGGGGTCCTGACGTTCGCTTTCGCGGGCTGGCGCGGCTTCCTGGTGCTGATCGCTTTTTTCGTACTCGGATCGGGCGCGACCCGGCTCGGGTTGCGGCGCAAGGAGCGAGCCGGGATCGCGCAGGAGAAGAAGGGAGCTAGGTCGGCGCGGCACGCCCTGGCCAATTGCTCCGTCGGCGTCTACCTGGCGTTCCTGGTGTCCTCCTCCGCATCCCCGGAGCTGTTCGCCCTGGCGTTTGTCTGCGCTTACGCCACGGCGGCCTTCGATACGGTCAGTAGCGAGATCGGCCGGGCCTACGGGGGCCGCCCCGTCCTGATCACCACGCTCCGGACGGTCCCGGCGGGGACCGACGGCGCGGTCTCCTGGCTGGGGACGCTGGCCGGGCTGGCGGCGGCGTGGTTGGTGTGCGGAGTGGCGGTCTCCACGGGGCTGATCGGGGGCGAGCGGACGGGTATCGTTCTGGCCGCCGCGTTCGTCGGATCCACGGCCGACTCGATGCTCGGAGCGACCCTCGAGGCGCGCGGGCTCATCGACAACGAGGCGGTGAACTTCTCCAACACCCTGGTGGGAGCCCTCACCGGGATCGCCCTGGCGGCGTGGCTGTGACGCTGCGCGTGGGGAAGCCCCGCGCTCAGATGACGCGGCCGCGAAGCGGGTGGGATGTCCTCTCGGCGGGTGGAACTTTGGTGCGGCGAGGCTGTCCAATGTTGCGATGAGGCGGTCGATGGGTCCCGGGGCGCGGCCCCGTGGCATGCTGTGGCGGATGAGCGGAAGGTCGGAGGACGGGCCAGGAGCCGGGGTCTCCGACCGATCCTTCGCCGGCGCGGGGCCCTCCGAGGAGGACCGGATGATCGCCCGCGCCCGGCAAGGAGACCGCGAGGCGTTCGATCGCCTGGTCGACATCCACCTGGCGCACGTCTGGGCCGTTGTGTGGCGGATCGTCCGTCATCGGGAAGACGCCGAGGACGTGGTGCAGGAGGTCTTCCTGGCCGCCTTCCAGGCTCTTCCCGGTTATCGCGGTGAGTCCCGGTTGTCCACCTGGCTGCACCGCATCGCGGTCACCCGCGCCCTCAACCATCTCGACCGATCCGAAGAGAGGATGCGCCGTATGTCTGAGAGTCTGGAGGAGGAGAGCGCCGACGGGCTGAAGGATGCGGATCTCCGGGCGGCCGGGTCAGCGAGCGCGCCACCCTCGCCACTGCAGGCGCTCGAAGCGCGAGACCTGGCCCGACGCCTGGCCGAGTGTCTGGGGCGGCTGCCGGCGCCGTGGAGGGCCATCCTCGCGCTGCGGGACGTCGAGGCGCACTCGTACGAGGAGATCGCCGGTCTCGTCGGTGTGGCTCTGGGGACGGTGCGCTCCCGGCTGGCGCGCGCCCGGCTGGCGCTCCGTCAGTGCGTTGCAGGAGAGACGTCATGAACTCCGGCACGGACACGCATCCGCGTGTCCTGATGTCCGCATTACTGGACGGGGAGTTGAGCCCTCAGGAGACGGCCCTGGTGGAGCGCCATCTGGCAGGCTGTCTGTCCTGCCGGGAGCTGCTCGAGGATTACCGCGTCATCGCCACATCCACCGCCTCGCTCGCGACTCCGCCCGTCGCGACGGATCTCAGGGCACGGATCAACCATCGCCTGGACGCGGCCGCCTGGTCGGGCCCGCGGCGGCCGTGGTTCCGCCCGTCGTCGTACCGGCTGGCTCTGGGCGCGGCGGCCGGCGTCGTCCTGGTGCTCGGTCTCTGGATCCTTCGTCAGGACAACGCGCCGGATCGCGGTGCTCACCTGAAGGGGGCCCAGGCGACGACCGAGAGCGCGGCGCCGGCTCCCGCAACGAAAGCGGCGGACGGCGTTTCCGTCGCGGAAGTCCCCCGGAATGAACCTGGAGAGGCGGCAGGCGCGAGCGGAGCACCGCGCCACCGGGGCGGTTCGGCCCAGCCGCAGGGCAGGGTCGTTTCTTCGGCGGTCCCGGGGCGGCAGGATTCGGTCGCCCCCGGAGAGGAAGCGGAAGTCTTTCAGGAGAACGCGCCTGAGGCGACGGACAAGGATGCGCTGCGTCGGGCGGCGCCGAAGGCGGTCGGTCTGGAGCGTGCTACG
>DAISWT010000225.1:4686-5144 GCA_036826235.1 Acidobacteriota bacterium
GCGGGGGGTTGGCGCCCTCCGCTCCGCCTCCGGCGTCACCCCAGGTCGCTCCGCGGCTCGGTCGTACGCATGGGCGAATCTTGCTCTTCGAGTTCCCTGACCACATGATTTCCCTCTCCGAAGACGGCACGCTCTCCCTTTCGTCCGGTCAGTATGCGTGCACCGTGCGGGCCGGGCAGCCCGGCGCGGACCGCGAGGTCGCGCGGCTTTTCGAGCTCGCCTCGCAGGAGGGCGCTAGAGACACAGGGTCGAAGTCCCCCGCAGGATCGCAGAACGCATCGATCGCGGGCGTGATCACGCTCCAGGACGAAAGAGGCTCAGCGCTCCGTGCCACCGGTGGGGAGATCGCCAGGGAGATCGACGCCGCCACGGCGGTCGAGATGGACGCGCGTCTGCGCACCCTGATGAGAGACAGGTATATCGCCCTGCTGGAAAGCCGGTGTGGAGCGGTTCCGCAG
>DAISWT010000226.1:0-3163 GCA_036826235.1 Acidobacteriota bacterium
CCATGTTCACCGACCGCGACGGCAAGTACCAGCTCCTCGCCCTGGCCGAGAGCGGCTTCGACCCTCTGGCGCGCACCACCCGGTTCATGCTGACCGAGGAGGCGCACCACATGTTCGTGGGGGAGACCGGCATCCGGCGCATCGTGCAGCGCTCCTGCGAGTTGACCCGGCAGGCGCCCGACGGCGACGCGCGCCGCCTCGGGGGGATCGACCTCCAGACGCTGCAGAAGTACATCAATTTCTGGTACTCGGTGTCGCTCGATCTGTTCGGCGGGGAGATCTCCTCCAACGCCGCCGAGTACTTCGCCTGCGGTCTGAAGGGGAGGGCCGGCGAGAAGAAGTTCGCCGATCACCTGGCGCTGCAGGGTTCCTACCGGATGGCGGTGCCTGAAGCCGGGCGCCTGGGGGAGCAGGAGGTGCCGCTGCGCAACGCCATGAACGAGGTCCTGCGGGACGCCTACATCGAGGACAACCAGCGCGGGCTGGACATGTGGAACAAGACGATCGCCGAGCACGGCATCGATGTGAGGCTGTGCCTCCCCTCGCGCCGCTTCAATCGCCGCATCGGTCTCTACGCCGGGCTGCATTTCACCCCGCAGGGCGAGCCGGTCCCGCAGGAGGAGTTCGACGGCCGCCGCGACGAGTGGCTGCCCTCCGAGACGGACCGGACCTACGTGCGGAGCCTGATGCGGCCGGTGCGCGAGCCCGGCGTGATGGCCAACTGGATCGCGGCCCCCACCAAGGGGATCGACGGCAAACCTCTCGCCTACGAGTACGTGCGGCTCGCTTAGGGCCCCTTCCGACCCAGCCCGCCCCTCACTCCCGGCATTCCCCACAAGAACGTGATCAACCGATTGCACCTCCGTGATCGGGGCTGTCCCGAGGCTCGCCCGACCTGCGCTCCACGAATCGCCGCAGTGAACGCGCGCCGCGCGAAGCTTATATTGAGGCCGGCGTCGCGCCCGGGCTCGATGACCGGGTCGTGGCGAGGAGGGGCGGGGCATGACCGCTGGGGGTCGGGACCGGCGCGCTCGCGGTCCGTCGCACCGCCTCGTGACACGCGCCGCGGCGATCCTTCTCGTCCTGGTCCCGGCGTCCGTCCTGGCGGAGCGTTTCGGGGGAAGCGTCGGCGGGAGAGTGGCGGCGGGGGGCTCGAGCACGCCCGTCCCATCCGCCCGCGTGACGCTGGAGCCGCAGAGGCGCGCTGGGCCGGCCCGCGTCGCGCTGACCGGCGACTCCGGAGAATACCTGTTCGAGGATGTTCCGCCGGGAGTCTATCGGCTGACGGTCGCCGCCGAGAATTTCCAGGAACGGCGCCTCGCGGAGATCGCGGTGCCCGCCGGGAGCGACGTCCGCGTCGATTCCGCCCTCGAGCCGGCGCACGCGGAGCGGATCATCGTGCGCGGCGAGAGTGAGATGGAGGGCTCCGACCTGTCCCGCACCCTTCTCGGCCGCGACGCCCTGCACGCGCGGCCGGCGGCGCTCGAGGACCCGTTCAGGGCGCTGGCGGGCCGATCGGGGATCGCGCAGGAGAACGACTTCCAGTCCCAGATGCGCATCCGCGGGGGCGACGCCTCCGACACGGAGGTGCTCCTGGACGGGCAGCCGCTCCCCTATCCGTACCATTTCGGCGGCAGCGCCGGCAGCGCGGGGGCGCTCAACGGTGACCTGGTGGAGTCGGTGGAGGTCCAGACCGGAGGATTCTCGGTCGAGTACGGTGACGCGCTCGCCGGCGTCATCGACCTGTCGACGCGCGATCGGCGGCCGGGCCGCACGACGGGCACCGCCCGCCTGGGAAGCCTCCTTGGCCACGCCGCGCTGGCCGGCCCGGCCGGAGAGGGCTACTGGATCGCCTCCGGGCGGATGAGCGACCTCGGCCTGTACGACAACCGCGTCGCTGGCGACGGCGTGCAGGGCGTGACCTTCCACGACCTGTTCGCGGCGGTGCGGCTGCCGCTGACCCCGGCGGCGCGGATGGAGGCGGCCTTTCTGGAGGCGGGCAACGGCTTCGAGGCCGATCTGGGTCACTCCGGCCGCGCCAGCATGCAGGGCGAGCACCGTGGGGGGCGGGCGCGGCTCGACGTGCCGGTCGATCCCCGGACGCTCCTGCGCGTGCAGCTCTCCGCCGGCGACCTTTCCGTCGGGTCCTCCGTGACCGGGGGGATGGGGTTCGACCAGGGCCAGACGCGGCAGGTTCTGCGGCTGTCGGCGCTGCGCCTGCTCGGCGAGGCGCACCGGCTGAACGTCGGTCTGAGCCTGCAACGGACGCGGGGCGGCATGCTGGGAACTGTCTACGACGGCTACCAACTGGCCCCCAGCGCCCTGGTCTACGATTCCCGCACCGTCGGCGCATTTCTCGAGGACACCTGGCGCCCTTCGGGCGCGCTGGAGCTGCGCTACGGTCTCCGGGGCGATCGCTCTTCGTGGAGTGGCGAAAGCGCCCTGAGCCCCCGGGTCAGCTTCGCGGCCCGGCCCGCCCCCGGCCTGTCACTGCGGCTGGCCGCCGGGCGCTTCGTTCAGTTCCCGCGTCAGGAGCAGATCTTCCTGGCGGCCGGGGAGCCGCTGCGGATGCAGACCGCGGACCATTCGTTACATCGAGCTTCCGGAGGTGGTAACCCGCTTCGACAGCGGGACCGTCCAGGGCGTCGAGCTGACGCTCGCGGGTCCGGTCGCCGGCCCCTGGAACTGGGGGATCCATTACGGGGTCCTCGCCGCGACGCAGGAGAAGGACGGACTCGTGACACCGCGCACTACCGACCAGCGGCGGAGCGCCGGCCTGTTCCTGGACCGGCGATTCGGCAGGGGATGGGAGGCCGGAGCGGCGTTTCGCTACGGCAGCGGCCTCCCCTATACTCCCCTGCGTCCCTGGACGGACGGTCTCGAGTACGGCACGATGCTTGGAGAGCTGAACAGCGCGCGGCTCCCCGCGTTCCATCGCCTCGACCTGCGCGTCAGTCGCTCCATGCCGGTCTCGTGGGGATCATTCGGCGTCCATGTTGATCTTCTGAACGTCTACAACCGGGCAAACGTCCGCAGCATCGACCTGTATTACGACACGGCCGGCGGATTGTTCTACAGGACGACGGCCTACCAGAGCCCGTTCCTGCCGGTGGTGGGCGTGACCGCGGATTTCTAGGATCCCGAGCCCGGGACCGGGGTGTAG
>DAISWT010000226.1:3198-5130 GCA_036826235.1 Acidobacteriota bacterium
AGGGTGGGATGAGGGGAGGCCCCGCCGGTAATCCCGATCTCCTCCAGGGCTCGTCGGACCCGAAGCGGGTCAGGATGGAGATGCCGAGCGCCAGGACGCTCATGGAGCCGGCGAAGAAGGCGCCGAGAATCGGGATGAGATAGATGACGGCGTAGACCGCGAACCCTCCGAGCACGGACGCGAAGTGCGACAGATCGCGCTTCAGGACGTTCCGTCCGATCCTCTGCCCCAGCAGGAACAGGATCGACGCCAGACCGATCCACTTGATCAGCTTCGCCGCCAGCCCGAGAGCGATCGCCAGCGGAATGCCGATGAGAGTACAGGCCAGGACGACGCACAGGACCACCGTCGCGCAGTAGCCGAGAAGACCCGCCAGGATCGCCATCCCCCAGCGCTTCGGGAAGGCGTCGGCGATGAGCGACAGGCGTCGCGGCACGATCGCGGTGATCAGAAGCACGACCAGGAAGAGCCCTGCGAGCTTGGCCAGCTTGATGAGGAGGCAGATCCACAACACGGCCCACCACGAGAACCCATGCCTGAAGAAGGGGACAAAATCGAGGAAATTGAGGTTCACCGTCTCGCCACCGACGCGGGCGCCCGAGGCCTTGCTCAGGGGACCGCCAACGCTGACCATGTCACCGTTGATGTCGGCCTCGTCGGTGATGTGCATGGCGGACATGATCCCGACGACGTCGCCGCCGACCTTGCCGCTGATGTCGGCGCTGCCGAGGATGACCACGACGTCGCCCGTCACCTCGCCCTCGATCTGCACCTTGCCGAAGATCGCCACGATGTCGTCGTGGTGCACCGCGCCCTTGGGGACATGGGCGACGTCGGAGATCGTGACGCTGGAGTTGTTCCTGGAAATGTGGAGCCGCCGTCCGGGGCCCTCGCCGCCGCTCTCCTGCGGCGCCGTCGGTGAGACGGCGGCCTTCGGAGGCGCCAGGCGCTCGGCGGCCCCCGCCGGAAACGCCGGAGCGGCGGTGAGAAACAGGACCGCGGCGATCGGAGCCGCGAGGACGCGTGGCTTCATCGGATTCCTCCTCAAGCGCCCACCCGCGGTGTGTTCTTGCAGGCCCTGGCGAAGACATAACTGCTGAACAGGATCGACATGACGCCGCCGGCCGCGGCCAGCGTTCCGGCGGCGCGCACGATCGGCGCCGCGATCGCCAGGAGCGCCCAGGCCTTGCGCAGGATCGGCAAGGTCTCGGAGAGGATGCGGGCACCGGCGCCGGCGATCAGCCGTCCAAAGACCGCCAGAACGTGCCAGGTGGCGGCGCCCAGGCTGATGATCTCGCGCACACCCTCGTCGCGGCCGATCACCAGGACCAGCAGGGCCGAGACGAGAAAGGCGAATGAAGCCACGCCGAGCGCGACGGAGGACACCCAGGCGATGCGGTAGGCGCGCGGCGAGACCGGGTCGGGCCGGATGGCGTCGCGCTCGGCCCTGATGCGCGCCAGGACGGCCGGAGCGGCGTCGCAGTCCGCCGTCTGGCGACGCAGGGGCCGGAGGATCTCCTCCGCCCAGCGCTCGCCCGGATCACCGGCGTGCGGCCTGCGGGTCATGACCGGTCCTCCGTCGCTCCGGCGGGGGCCAGGGCCGGGTAGTGTTTCCGGATGATCTCCTTGAGCATGGCGCGGGCCCGGAACAGCCTCGATTTGATCGTTCCTTCCGGAAGGTCAAGGGCGCGGGCGATCTCCTCCAGCGGCAACCCCTCGATGTGGGCCAGGACCAGGGGCGCGCGGTAGTGGGACGGGATGCGGCCCAGCGCCTTCTGCAGCAGGCGGGCGCGCTCCTTGTCGCTGGCCTCCTGATCCAGGGACGGGCGCCCGTCCGACAGCGTCGGGGAGAGCTCCTCCATCCGGCTCTCGTGGCGGGTACTGCGCTTGCGGTCGAGGGCGGCGTTGACGGTGATGCGATACAGCCAGGTG
>DAISWT010000227.1:0-5130 GCA_036826235.1 Acidobacteriota bacterium
GCTGCCGGCGAGCATTACGATGTGAAACCCAAATATCAGGGCGATGACGACGGTTCCAACGGAACCAATCACAGACATTATTCCGTTCAGACCCCAATAAAACGGAGGGGCGGGTAAAGACCCCTTGCCGGTCTGACGCAGGCCCTGAGGGAATGGCATGCCCATCATCAGGCCGAATGGCGCGATGAGAAGGCGGACCAGTACCCGCACGACGTCCTTGAGCATGTTCAACGGATCGACCAGGGCGTTCACCTTCGAGCCCTCCGCATTGCGCCACAGGACCGGCACCTCGGCCACCCGGATGCCCGCTTTCCGGGCCAGGTAAAGGATCTCGACGTCGTAGGCGAACCGCTCGATGCGTGCCGCCCGGAACAGGGGCAGCACCTCGAGCCGCCGCATCAGCTTGAATCCGCACTGCGTGTCGTGGAACGGCAGGCCGGTCAGGGCGCGCACCAGGACGTTGAAGGCGCGTCCCATCGTCTCCCGCCAGACCGCCTGGCGTCTGACGACCCTCGACTCACGCAGGCCGCGCGACCCGATGGCGATGGAGTGGCCTCCCTCCTCGACCGCCCGCAGCAGGAGCGGCAGCTCGTCGATCGGCGTGGAAAAATCCGCGTCCGAGATCAGCACCAGGTCGCCCCGGGCCATCAGGACGCCATGCTTGATGCTGTACCCCTTGCCGCGGTTCCGACCGTTCCGCAGCACGCGGATGTCCAGCCGGCCCTCGCGCCGGCGGCCGGCGGCGAGACTCTCTACGATCGGGGCGGTCCCGTCGGTGCTCCCGTCGTCGACCACCACGACTTCGGCCTCCGCGCCCGTGCGCGCGAGGTAGTCCAGCGCGGACTCGAGGCAGGCGCGCAGGCGGGCCTCTTCATTGTAGGCGGGAATGACGATCGAGAGCCGGGGCTGCGACTGCATGGGATCCTCGCCGCCCATCCGGCATTCAGGCCGGCTCGTGCGGACCGGCTCCCTCGGCCACCTGGATGCGGATGACCGCCTTCTGCAGCGCGATCTGCGCGCGCTCAAAGTCGGTCTCGGAGCCGCGACCCCGCAGGCGCTCCAGGGCGCGGTCGCGGGCCTTCCGGGCTCGCTCGCGATCGATCGTCTCCGCGCTCTCCGCGATCTCCGCCAGGACGCTGACCCGATCCGGGAGGACCTCGACGAAGCCCCAGGCAATCGCCAGGTAGCGCCTCAGGTCCCCCCGGCGGTACATCAGCCAGCCGATGCCCAGGGTCGACAGGAGCGGTGTGTGCCCCGGCAGGACGCCCAGCGATCCCTCGCTGCCGGGCAGGACCACTTCGTCGACGACCTCGTTCACCAGACGCTGCTCCGGTGTGACGATCTCCAGGCGGATCGACTGGGGAAGCGGGCTCATGCGGCGGTCTTCATCCGGTCGGCCTTCTCGACCGCCTCCTCGATGGCGCCGACCATGTAAAACGCCTGCTCCGGCCGATCGTCGTGCTTGCCTTCGATGATCTCCTTGAAGGAGCGCACGGTCTCGGCGATCGGCACGTACTTGCCCTTGAGCCCGGTGAACTGCTCGGCCACGAAGAACGGCTGCGACAGGAAGCGCTGGATCTTGCGCGCCCGCGCGACGATGATCTTGTCCTCCTCCGGCAGCTCGTCGATCCCCAGGATGGCGATGATGTCCTGCAAATCCTTGTAGCGCTGCAGAATCCCCTGCACGCCGCGCGCCACGTCGTAGTGCTCCTGTCCGACGACCCGCGGGTCCAGGATGCGCGACGTCGAGGCGAGCGGGTCGACGGCCGGGTAGATCCCCAGCTCGGAGATCTTGCGCGACAGGTTGGTCGAGGCGTCGAGGTGCGCGAACGTCGTCGCGGGCGCCGGATCGGTGTAGTCGTCCGCCGGGACGTAGATCGCCTGCACCGAGGTGATCGATCCCTTCAACGTCGAGGTGATGCGCTCCTGCAGCTCGCCCAGCTCGGTCGCCAGCGTCGGCTGGTAGCCGACCGCCGACGGCATGCGGCCGAGAAGCGCCGACACCTCCGACCCCGCCTGTGTGAAACGGAAGATGTTGTCGATGAACAGGAGCACGTCCTGCCCCTCGAAGTCGCGGAAGTACTCCGCCACGGTCAGGCCCGCGAGGCCGACTCGCAAACGCGCGCCGGGCGGCTCCGTCATCTGGCCGTACACTAGGGCCGTCTTGCCGAGGACGCCCGACTCCTTCATCTCGAGCCAGAGATCGTTTCCCTCGCGGGTCCGCTCGCCCACGCCCGCGAACACCGACACGCCGCCGTGCTTCAGGGCCACGTTGTGGATGAGCTCCTGGATGAGCACCGTCTTGCCGACGCCGGCGCCGCCGAACAGACCGGTCTTGCCGCCCTTCGTGTACGGCTCGAGCAGGTCGACGACCTTGATGCCGGTCTCGAACATCTGCAGCTCGGTGCTCTGCTCCTCGAACGACGGCGCCTCGCGGTGGATCGGCAGGGAACTCTTGGCGTTAATCGGGCCCATCTTGTCCACCGGCTTGCCGAGGACGCTGATCACCCGCCCGAGCGCCTCCTTGCCGACCGGTACCTGGATCGGCGCGTCGGTGTCGTAGGCCTTCATGCCGCGCACCATGCCTTCCGTGGGCTCCATCGCCACGCACCGGACCCGCCCCTCGCCCAGGTGCTGCTCCACCTCGGCGGTCACGTCGATGGCCACCGGGACGTCGAACCCCTCGCTGGTGATCCGCACCGCGTTGTAGATCGCGGGCAGGCTCTCCTCCGCGAACTGCACGTCCACCACGGGACCGATGATCTGCACGACCTTCCCGACGTTCATTGACGATTTCCCCCTAGACATTGCGGCCGCAGAAGCGGCACACCCTGGCGCGGATCTTGATGATCTCCGCGCAATACGGACATTCTCTGGCGTCGTCCAGCGCCGCCTCCCCGACCGGGCCGCCGTGGGCCTGGGACGCGGTCCGGGCATGCGCCGCGGCCGCCATCAGCGGCGCCACCTGGCGTGCCATCACCCGGTAGCGCCCGTTCTGCTGCTGCGCGAGGATTAGCTCTTTCAATTCGATTGGGCGCGTCACCTTCTCGATGGTGGTCGACCCGACCTCCGCCGCCGTCTGGACGTTCAAAGTGCCGTACCCGAGCATCCGCCCCCACAGCGACTGGAGACAGGTGACGTTCTCGATCTTGTCCAGCGGGCTGTCGATCATGCGCACCGACAGCACGCCCGATTCGTCGATCACCCGCTGCGTGGTGACCGCCCAAAGATCGAAGCGCCAGTCCAGCCACCGCCACGCGGCCCACGCCACGCACAGGGCGAGGGCGATCCCCGCCGCCGGCGCCACCCACGGGCGCCGGATGAACAGCGCCCCGATCAGGCAGCCCAGCAGCAACAGCGTCCACCCCAGCGGCCCGCCCAGTACGATCCAGTGCCGGCGTACCACCGCCAGCAGCTCCTCGTCCGGTCTCAGTCGCGTGCGCATGCCTCGGACAGGCCCCCCGGCTATCTCAGCGCCTCGGCGCCGCTGACGACCTCGAGGATCTCCTTGGTGATCGACGCCTGGCGGATCTTGTTCATCTGGAGCGTCAGCGAGTCGATCATCTCGCCGGCGTTCCGGGTGGCGTTGTCCATCGCCGTCATCCGCGCGCCGTGCTCCGCGGCGGCGGACTCCAGGAGGACCCGGTGCGCCTGAATCATCACGTGCTTCGGAAGGAGGGCCTCGAACAGCGCCTCCCGCTCCGGCTCATACAGGTAGTCCTCGGGCACCTCCGGAGCGGACGGGGTCGAGCCGGCGGGGGTCGCGGGCGCGAACGAGGCCGGCGGGATCGGGAGCAGCGGCTCGATCACGACCCGCTGCTGGATTACCGACTTGAACTCGTTATAGACGAGGTAGATCGCGTCGACCTCCCCGCGCGAGAAGAGGTCGATCAGATCACCGGCGAGATCGCGGGCGTGCGCCAGGGTGACGTCTTTGAAGACGTCGACCAGGACGTTCCGCACCGGGTAATCGCGCCGCCGGAACCAGTCGCGCGCCTTGCGGCCGATGACATCCACCTGCACCTTCCTGACCGGGGCCGCGGCGCCCGGCGATACGCCGCCGGGGGCGGCTCGACCGTCCCGCTTCCGGCCCATCAGGTCGTCCAGGTACGAGCGCGCCCGGTTCAGGATGTTCGTGTTGAATGAGCCGCACAACCCCTTGTCGGCGGTGATCACGAGAACCAGAATCGTCTCCTCCGGGCGCCGGCTCAGGAGGGGGTGCATCTCGGGATGGACGCGGGCCGCCAGCGACGACAGCACCTCGAGCATCTTCCGGGCGTACGGCCGGGCGGCCAGGATGCGGTCCTGAGCGCGCCGCAGCTTGGCCGCGGACACCATTTTCATGGCGCGGGTGATCTGCTGCGTGCTCCTGACGCTGCGGATGCGGGTGCGGTAGTCGCGGACGTTGGCCATCCGGGCTCCGCTAGGCGGCGGCCGCCTTCGCCAGGTAGTCGCTCTTGACGGCGTCGAGCATCTTCTTCAGCTCCGCCTTCATCCCATCGTCGATCGCCTTCTTGTCGACGAGCTGACGCGCCACGGCGCGGCCCGGGCCGTCGAGGTGCTTGTACAGCACCTCCTCGAACGGCCTGATCTGCGACACGCCCAGGTCGTCGAGGTAGCCATTGACCCCCGCGAAGATGGCGATGACCTGCTTCTCCACCGGCAGCGGCCGGTACTGCAGCTGCTTCAACAGCTCGGTCAGACGCTGGCCGCGCGCCAGCTGCGCCTGCGTCGCCTTGTCCAGGTCGGAGCCGAACTGGGCGAAGGCCGCCAGCTCGCGGTACTGCGCCAGATCGAGCCGCAGCGTGCCGGCCACCTGCTTCATCGCCTTGATCTGGGCGTTGCCGCCGACGCGGCTGACCGACAGTCCCACGTTGACCGCCGGCCGGATGCCCGAGAAGAACAGGTCGGTCTCCAGGAATATCTGTCCGTCAGTTATCGAGATGACGTTGGTCGGGATGTACGCCGACACGTCGCCGGCCTGCGTCTCGATGATGGGGAGCGCCGTGAGCGAGCCGCCGCCGAGCGCGTCGTTCAGCTTGGCGGCGCGCTCCAGCAGGCGCGAGTGCAGGTAGAACACGTCGCCCGGATAGGCCTCGCGGCCGGGCGGGCGGCGCAGCAGCAGCGACA
>DAISWT010000228.1:0-1092 GCA_036826235.1 Acidobacteriota bacterium
CGCCAGGTTGCGCAGCTTGAAGGCGCCCGAGGTCACGACCTCGGCACCCGGGGCGATACCCGAGATCACCGCGACCTGATCGCCCCGCGCCCCTCCCAGCTTGACGAACTGCTGGCGCACCCCCCGGTAGGTCTTGCCGTCCGGGCCTTTCACATCCTCGACGATGAAGACCGAATCGCCGAAGGGCGCGTAGCTGATGGCGGAGGCCGGAAGCGCCACGACCTGGTCCGCGGCTTCGAGAGTCACGCGCGTCGTGACGAACATGCCGGGCCGCAGGCGCCCCTTGCGGTTGTCGAGCGTGGCCTGGACCCGGACGTTGCGGGTCGCTTCGTCGACGATCGAGTCGATCGCGCTGATCCGCCCCACGAGCTCGGCGCCTGACATGCCCTCGGCCGCCACGTGGACCACCCCCCCGACCTTCATCCGGCCGAGCTCCTGCTGCGGGACCCCGAAGTTGACGTAAATCGGGTCCAGCGACTGCAACGGCACGACCGGATCGCCGCTCTTCAGGTACTGACCGAGATTCACCTGACGGATGCCGAGAATCCCGGGGAACGGGGCCCGGATCGTCTTGCGCTCGATGGTGGCACGGATCTCGCCCACCATCCCCTGCGCCTGTTTCTGCTCCGCGTCGGCGCTGTCGTAGTCGGCCTGCGAGGTGACGCCTTCCCCCCTGAGCCCGCGGACGCGGTCGAGATTCAGGCGGGTGAGCTCGAGCTTCGCCTCCGCGGCCACCAGCTGCGATACCTCCTGCCGGGTGTCGAGTTGGACGAGCACGGCGCCGGCGGCCACCCGATCCCCCGATTCAAAGGCGATCTTCTGGACCACGCCGGGGAGATCGGCGCTGACGGTGACGCCGTTGACGGCCGTGAGCGTGCCGATGGCGCCGAGGCTTCCCTGCCACAGCTCCTGCCGGGCGATGATCGTGGTGACCGCCTCGGGCGGAGGCTGGAACGACGACGATTGCGCCGCCGAGGCCTGGATCTTCCGGAACTTCAGGAAACCGACGGTGCCGACGAAGGCGGCCAGCACCAGCAACATGATGACCATTCGCTTTGCCATCTGCACGAACCTCCAACCAGAATGTCCTTT
>DAISWT010000228.1:1220-1680 GCA_036826235.1 Acidobacteriota bacterium
AGCGCCGCTCGACCCCGTGTTTCCGCCTCCAAGCTGAAATTCCCGCCGCCCGCCCGGGTGATGATTGACCGGGCCGCAGAATGGGGTATCTTCACGGCCATGAACATCCTGCCTCTGGCCGCCCTGCTGATCTTCACCGTGGGCCTGTTCTCCTACGGCGCCATCTTCGTGTTCTGGCTGAGCGAATTCGGCAAGGCGGGGTGGGCGGGACAGCAGGTGACCGGATGCGGGGCCCGTCGCTCCTTCGATTTGGTGGGCGGGGCGATCGTGTTCGTGAGCTTCGTCTGGTTCGCGGTCAACCTGCTGCTGCTCCTGGCCTCGCTGGATCCCCGAATCCCCCCGGGGCCCCTGAAGGTCGCGTTGCACGTCCTCGTCTTCCTGTTCCCGCCCCTGATCATGCACACCACCTACGTCGAGACCCGCGCCGGCGGGGGGGCTCTCCCGAAGCGCGGCTGGCGGC
>DAISWT010000228.1:1716-5122 GCA_036826235.1 Acidobacteriota bacterium
CAATCGATTTCGCTGTTCACCCTGCTCGCCTACTTCCGGCTCATCTCTCTTCCTCCGGGGGCGCCGGATCTGGTGACGAACCTCTCCATCGCCACGTTGTTCATCATCGCGGGGATCTACAGCTCCTGGATCGTCCACAGGACCCGGAGGGACACCGAATCGGCCGAGCAGCGAACGTCCCGCCGGTGGATGCTCGTTCTGTTCGCGTCGGTCGGCATTCTCTGCCTCCCCATGGCCCTCGCCGACGTCGGCTGGATGAGGTTTCCCGACGTGCTCAGGGTGGTCCTGCCGTCGCTCCCCCTGGCTTTTCTCTTCGTCGGCACCTATTTCAGAAACCGCTTCGCGTTCTTCGATCTGTTCATCAAGCGCGGTCTCTATCTCCTGTTGACCATCGTCCTGCTGACCGCCTTCTTCGGCCTGGTGCTGCCGCGGCTGGACAGGTTCAACCTCAGCTGGGCCCGGCCGTGGGTCGACGCCGTCGTGCTCCTCCCGGTCGCTGCGTCCTTGCCCTGGCTCCTGCGCCGGCTGGGGGCGGTGCTGGACAGACTCTGGCTGGGCCGCCGCTACACCACGGTCGCGGCCGTCAAGTTTTTCCTGTCGGCCCTGCAGAGCGCCACGAGCGAGCGGCAGCTGGTGGAGCGGGCGGAGACCGGCATCGCCGCGATCTTCCGCGCGCGCGTCCGGATCGACCTCGGTCCCCGGTACACCGGGACGCCGGGCTTCGACGCCGCCCTGGAGATTCCGATCCGCTCCCACCGGCATCCGGTCGGCGTGATCCGTCTGGGCGAGCGGGCCCGAAGGATGCCGTTCTTCAGCGAAGACGAGGCCCTCGCGGGCTCCCTCGCCGACGTGTTCTCCTACATGCTGGAGAACATGCGGCTTCAAGAGAAAAAGCAGGAGCAGGAGCAGCTCGTCCAGGAGCAGGCGCTGCACGCCAGTCGCTCGGAATTGAAGGCGCTGCGCGCCCAGATCAACCCGCACTTCCTGTTCAACGCGCTGAACGCCATCGCGGGACTCATCGTCAAGGACCCGGCGCGGGCGGACAAGACCGTCGAGCAGCTCGCCGAGGTGTTCCGCTACACGCTGCGGCGCTCCGAGAGCGAGTGGGCGCCGCTCGAGGAAGAAATGGAGTTCGCCCGGGCCTACCTCGAGGTGGAGCAGGCACGCTTCGGGAGCCGCCTGCAGTTCCGGGTGTCCATGGAGGACGCCGTCCGGGCCGCACGGATCCCCACCATGATGCTGCAGACCCTTGTCGAGAACGCCGTCAAGCACGGTGTCTCGGTCATCCGGGGAGTCGCCAGGATCGAGATCGACGCCGGCCGGCGGGGCGACCGGTTGCGCGTCGAGGTGGCCGACAACGGGCCGGGGTTCCAGGAAGGCGAGGCGAAGAGCTCCGGCTACGGACTCCGGAACATCCGCGAGCGCCTGCGCGGTTATTTCGGGAAGGAAGCCGGTCTGGCCGTGCAACGGGACGACCCGCGGCAGATGACCCTGGTGTCCCTGACGTTTCCCCTTCCGGCCGGTGCGACCGTCGCCGCCGGAGAGAGCCTCGAACAACCGGCTGCGCCCGGACGAACCCCCGCCCGATGATCCGAGCGCTGCTCGTGGACGACGAAGAGCCGGCCCGCCTCCGTCTCCGCAACCTGCTCGCGGATTTCGAGGACGTGCACGTCGTCGGCGAAGCCGGGGACGGCGACGAGGCGCTTCAGAGGATCGCCGAGACCACGCCCGACCTCGTCTTCCTCGACATCCAGATGCCCGGCCGATCGGGCATGGAGGTGGCCGCGTCGCTCGAGCCGCCGCGCCCCCGCATCATCTTCTGCACCGCCTTCGATCAGTACGCCATCGACGCCTTCGAGCAGCACGCGCTGGACTACCTCTTGAAGCCGCTCAGCCGGGAACGTCTGGCCCGGGCGATCCAGGGCGTGCGTGATTCGGCGGGCGAGCGGGAGCGTCTCCAGCGCGAGGTCGCCGATGCCTCCGAGACCCAGGCGCGCCTGTTTCCCCGCGGTTCTCGTGTCGTGGCGGGTCTGGACTGCAGCGGCGTGTGCCGGGCGGCGCGCGGCGTCGGCGGCGATTACTACGACTTCCTCCCCCTGGGAGAGCGACGACTGGGGATTGCCCTGGGAGACGTCTCGGGCAAGGGGCTGTTCGCCGGCCTGCTGATGGCGGGACTGCAGGCGCGGCTCCAGTCGATCGCCCCGCTCTACGGCACGGACCTGGAGAGCATGATGGGCGAGCTCAACAGAGCCATGCATTCCTGCACCCAGGCGAACCGTTACGCGACCCTGTTCTTCGCGGTCTACGACGACGCGACCCGCAGCCTGACCTACGTCAATGCCGGGCAGAATCCGCCGCTCCTGCTCCGCCCCGACCCTTCCCCCGCCGGCGTCCTCCCGTGCCGGCGTCTCGAGACCGGCGGGACCGTCATCGGGCTTCTCAACGACGCGCAGTACCGCATGGAAACTCTCCCGCTGGCTCCCGGTGACATCCTGCTCGCCTGCACCGACGGCGTGACCGAGGCGAGAAACGCGGCGGAGGAGGAGTTCGGCGAGTCGCGGCTGGAAACGGCCGTCCTGAGGCACCCGGCCGGGTCCGCGGCGGAGCTGCGCGATCGGATCGTCGACGAGGTCGACCGCTTCCGCGGCGCCGCCCCCCAGCAGGACGACATCACCGTCGTCGTGGCGCGGGTCGCGCCAGCCGGGACATGATGCGCGCCCTGCTCGTCGACGACGAGCAGCCCGCGCGCGAGCGTCTTCGCCGGCTGCTGGCCGACTTCGAGGACCTCGAAATCGTGGGGGAGGCGGAGGACGGCGAGCAGGCGATCGAGTCGATCCTGCGTCTCAAGCCCGATCTGGTGTTCCTCGACATCCAGATGCCGGGTTGCACGGGGATGGAGGTGGCCGCCTCCCTCCCCAAGCCCCCGCCGAGGATCATCTTCTGCACGGCCTTCGATCAGTACGCCGTGGACGCCTTCGAGCTGGACGCGACCGATTACCTTCTCAAACCGGTCAGCCGCGCCCGGCTCGAGAAGGCGGTGGCCCGGGCGAGGGGCTTACCGGCCGCCGGTCAGGGGGCGGCGCCCGGCCGGGTGGGGCGCTCCCCAGGGTCCTATCCGACGCGCTTCCTGGCGAAAGGCAGCGCCCGGTATCGCGTGATCCCCGGGAAGGAGGTCCTCTACTTCGCCTCGGAGGGTGGCCTCACGAAGCTGCAGACGGCGGAGCACCATTACTGGATGCAGCCCACGCTGGCGGACCTCGAAGGACGGCTGGACCCGGCGCGCTTCTTCAGGGTGTCGCGCTCGGTGATCGTCAACCTGGATGCCGTGGGCGAAGTCGCATCGCTGCCGGGAGGCCAGGGAGAGATCCGGCTCGGGAACGGCGCGCGTCTCCAGGTCAGCCGCCGG
>DAISWT010000229.1:0-5119 GCA_036826235.1 Acidobacteriota bacterium
GCTGGCCGACATCGTGAAGGACCAGGACCTGAGCCGCTACATCCTGTAACGTGCCGGTCTCCCGCCTGCCCGCCCGCCGCGCCGATCGTCTCCAGGGAATGTCCGTCGCGCTGGGGCTCGCCGCGGCGCTCCTGGGCGCCGGCTGTGGCAAGAAGGGGCCGCCCCTTCCGCCCGTCCGCATCCTGCCCCGCCCGGCGCAGAACGTCCAGGTGCGCCAGGTGGGCGCCGACATCGTGGTCGAGGCGAGCCTGTCTCTGTCCCGGTCCGACGGGACCCCGCTCGGGTCCGGCGCGACGGTGCGCATCCTGAGGATGCCGCCGACGGCGACGCTGCGGCCCGGGATGGTCTCGGCCCGTTACCTGGTGGCGACCTTCCAGAAAGAGGCGAAGCTGATCGGGGCGCTCACCGGGAGCACGCTGCAGCAGGCGGCGCCCGATGGGCACCTGGCGTTCCGGGACACGGAGGCCCTCAGCGAGCCGGGTGCCTCCAAGGGAGGCCATTTCATGTACGGCATCCAGGTGGTCGACGAGCGCGGGGAAAAATCGCTCATGACTGTGCCGATCGACATCGAGGTGACGGTGTCGCCGGCCGCCCCCGTCCATCTGACGGTCGAGACGGCCGAGGGCGAGGTGCGTCTGGCTTGGGAGCCGGGCGACCCGGACAGGAAAGGGGAGCTGTACAACGTCTACCGCGGGTCCGCGGCGCAGGCGAGCGAGCCGCGGGCGCCGCTGAACTCGACGCCGATCCCGGAGCACGGGTATGTGGACAAATCGTTCCAGTACGGCGAGACCTACCGTTACACGGTGCGGGCGCTTCCCTCCCCGCCGCCTCCCCTGCGCGAGAGCCCGCCAAGCGCCTTGGTGGAGGTCCGGCCGCTCGACATCTATCCGCCGAAGGCACCGACCGGCCTGGCGGCGGCGGTCGAGGGTCCGGTCATCAAGCTCTACTGGTTCCCGAACAGCGAGCCGGATCTGCACGGCTACCGGGTCTATCGGCGGGGGGCCGAGGGGGAATGGGTCCTGCTGGGCGAGGTCGGCGCGGCCGAGACGTCGTTCGCGGATGCCGCGGCGTCCCCCGGCGTGCGCTATCATTACGCGGTGACCGCGGTCGACGGGGCGAGCCCGCCCAACGAGAGCCCCCGCTCGGACGAGCAGTCGGAGATGCGTCCGGTCGGGCAGGAGGCCGCCCCGGAGGGCGCGCCGCCCGGGAGATGACCATGACCCCGCTCGAAATGGAGTTCTTCAAGATGTCCGGCGCCGGCAACGACTTCATCCTGTTCGACAACCGCGCCGGAGGCCTGAAGGGGGACCGCTTCGGCGACCTAGTCCGCCGTATCTGCACCCGGGCCCTGTCGGTGGGCGCCGACGGGGTCATCCTCCTGGAGCCTTCGACGGTCGCGAACGTACGCGCCGCCTTCTTCAATCCGGACGGCAGGCCCACCTTCTGCGGCAACGGCGCGCGCTGCGCCGCCCGGCTGGCCTACCTGAAAGGAATCGCGCCGGCGCGCATGACGGTCGAGACGTCGGTGATGGTCCACCGCGCCGAGGTGAAGGGGGCCCAGGTGTCGTTCGAGATGCGCGACCCGCAGGGATTCGACGACTCGGTCGAGGTCGAGGTCGCGAGCGAAAGGTTCCGCGGCGCCTGGGTCGACACCGGCGTGCCTCATTTCGTCGTCTTCCGCCCGTTCGCGGAATCGGGGTCGATCGACACGCTCGCCCGCGCGCTGCGCTCGCACCCGCGCTTCGCGCCCGCGGGGACGAACGTCGACTTCGTGCAGCCCGGCGCAGGCGGATCCCTGTCGATCCGGACCTACGAGAGGGGAGTGGAGGGAGAGACGCTGGCCTGCGGCACCGGCTCCGTCGCCGCGGCGCTCGCGGCGGTCGCGTCGGGCAAGGCGTCGTCGCCCGTGGCTCTGCGGGCCCGTTCGGGCGCGATCCTCACGGTGCGCTTCGAGGGGCCGCCGCGGCGGGCGTCCGGCGTGCGCCTCGAAGGGGAGGCCCGGCTGGTCTACGTCGGGCAGCTCGGTGAGGAGGCACTGCAGGGATTCTCACCGAGAGGCTGACCGGACCGGCGGGGCCGCGTGGATGGACTTCGAAAGCGGCAAGAAGAAGGCCTGGCGCCTCGTCCGGCTGACCTTCGGCTGGGCCCTCACGGCGCTCGGATTCGCTCTACTCTTCCTTCCCGGCCCCGGGCTCCTCTTTCTTCTTCCCGGTCTGACGCTCCTGAGCGCCGAAAGTCTCTGGGTCCGCCGCCTGCTGCGCCGCCTGCGGGAGCGGCGGCTCGTCCGCCGGGCCATGAACGAGGCGGAAAAGGTCGGCATCCGGTTCGATCTGGGCCCGGACGACGAACCCCCGGGCGGCCCGCCGAAAAGCTAGGAACGTTTCCGGATGGTCTTCTTGCCGGTCAGTAGAGCGGCCTCCAGATCCCGTGACGGGCAGTGTGGGCGCAGCGGACAGGCGCCGCAGCGCGGCAGGCGCGCCTGGCAGACGTAGCGGCCGTGCAGGATCATGGCGATCGAGAAGAAGATCCACTCGGTCTCCGGGATGACCGTCATGAGGTCCCGCTCGATCTTGACCGGATCGGTGTTCTTCGTCAGGCGGAGCCTGCGGGCGACGCGCGCCATGTGCGTGTCGACCACGATCCCCGAAGGAATGCGGTAACCGGCCCCGAGAACGACGTTCGCCGTCTTGCGCCCGACACCCGGCAGACGGGTCATCTCCTCCATCGTGCGCGGCACCTCGCCCCGGTGGCGCTCGATCAGCGCCTGGCTGCAGGTCTTGATCGAGCGCGCCTTGGCGCGGAAGAATCCCGTGGAGCGGATTAACTTCTCGAGGCCCGGCAGGGAGGCGCGCGCGAACGCGGCGGCGTCGGGGTAGGCGCGGAACAGCGCGGGAGTGACCTTGTTGACGCGCTCATCGGTGCATTGGGCCGACAGGATGGTGGCGATCAGCAGCTGGAAGGGGGAGTCGTGATCCAGCTCCACCCGCGGCTCGGGGCGGGCCCCATGCAGCGCCTGCAGGATTGCCGCGACCCGGGCCCTCTCCTCGGCTTTCGTGCGACGCGGCACGTCAATCCCTCCGCTCCATGGTCCGAACCAGAGGCGGCATGCTACCGGAGCCGGAACTGGCCTGTCAAAAAGTCATGGTGTCGCCTGGGTGCGTCAAAAAGGCCGGGTGGCCGGGCTGACGGAGGCCCATGCGGCGCCGCCCCGCCATCGATCCAAAATCCCAGACACTCCCATCTATCGGCCCAAATTCCTCCAAACCGGCCGGTTCACGACCTGCACGGCGCTGAGTTCGACCCGCAGGCCGGTGTCTCGTGCAGCGGTCGGTGGTGCTGGCAGGGATGTTGCTACGCACCCTGGGCGAGGGAAAGGAGGCCGTTATGTGGCGTCAACTACTTCCGCACACGACCAGCTATGATGACTTCATCTCCCCGAACGAGGACACGCGCCTCGAGGCGTTCATTTCCGATCCCGACTCCTTCCGTCAGGAGCGGCTGATCCTCAAGGCCGAGGTGGACAGGATTCTTAACAAGGCCCTGCGCGAGCTTCCGGCGCGGGAGCGCTACATTCTCGAGCGGCGTTTCGGAATGCGCGACGGCAGCGAGCTGACGCTCGAGGCCGTGTCACGCATCCTGAAGCTCAGCAAGGAGCGTGTGCGACAACTGGAGCGCGAGGCGCTGCTCAAGCTGCGCCTGACCCTCGAGGGCATGCGCAGCCAGTTGATGGGGGCCTGACGCTCCCCGATCTGTCGCGTTCATTCCTGCGGCCGCCGCTCCCCCTGAGGGGGGGCGGCGGCTTTTTCTTGCCCGGCCGCGACCGTCCGCGTCTGCGGGGAGAATGCAGAGGCAACTCGGCGCGGACCCCCACGGGGCTCTTGCGCCGCTTGGCAAATCGGGTAGGATCGGGCTAAGATTCGGGCCGGGCCGGTGGGGAACACCGATTCCGTCCGCATCAATTGAGCACCTGCACGACGGCAGGCGCGGCGCCGGTGGCGCGGCGCGTGGAGCACGGCCGATGAGATGTTACCGCCGGTTGCTTGTGTTGGCTGTCGCCGCCCTGGGTATCGTCGGGACGGGCTGTCAGGGCACCGTGGATCATCTGAAGGCGAATTTCGCGGCCAAGCAGGGGAACGACTTCTACAAGGCGCAGGACTTCCAGAAGGCAGTCGAGTGGTACCGCTACTCCCTGTACCTGAATCCCGAGCTGCCGATCGCCTATCACAACGCCGGCCTGGCCTTCATGGGCCTTTACAAGCCCGGCTCGAAGCACCCCAAGGACCAGTACTTTTCACAGCAGGCGATCGACAACCTGACGCGCTACCTCAGCTACCAGCCCGACGACGAGGATGGCAAGAACCAGCTCCTCACCGTCTACCTGCAGGCCGAGCGCTACGACGACGCGGCCAAGTTCTTCGAGGCGGAGATGAAGGAGCGCGCCGGCGATCCGGCGGTGAGCGCCCGACTCGCCCAGACTCTGGGGATGATTTACGCCAAGAAGGGCGACTTCGATTCGTCGCTCGAGTGGTACAAGAAACGGGCGGAGATCGAGAAGGACAACCCGGAGGCGCTGTACACGATCGGCGTCCTGTGCTGGGACAAGGTGTACCACGCCGGCATCACGATGGAGCTGGAGCAGCGCAAGCAGATGGTCGAGATGGGCCTGGACTATCTGCAGCGCGCGGCGGACCTCCGCGAGAACTACTTCGAAGCGACGTCCTACATCAATCTCATGTACCGGGAGAAGGCGAAGGTGGCGCAGCTCGGCGGCAACATGGACGACTTCCAGAAGTACAACCAGGAAGCGGACAAGTTCATGAAGCTGTCGCTGGAGCAGCGCAAGAAGGCGATGGCCAAGAAGGGATGAGGTGACCGTTGTTCGACTCGCTGGTCTTCTCCACGAGGCAGAAGCGCCGGACGCAGCGATGGCTGACGGTGCCGATGGCGCTGGTTCTGCACGGCGTCGTCTTCGGAGGACTCATCCTCGCCTCGTTCATGTCGGTCGAATCGGTCCCGCCTCCGCCCATCACGATCTCGTTCGTGTCCGCCCCGCCTCCACCGCCGCCTCCACCGCCGCCGCCTGCCAGGCACAAGAAGACGACGGAGATCAAACCGAAGG
>DAISWT010000230.1:0-5096 GCA_036826235.1 Acidobacteriota bacterium
CGCCGTCATGTACAGATCGTCGAGGTCCGGACGCTCCTCGCGGTCGACCTTGATCGACACGAAACGCTCGTTCAGGACGCGCGCCACCTCCGGATCGGAAAACGCCTCCCGCTCCATGACGTGGCACCAGTGGCAGGCCGAGTACCCGATCGACAGGAAGATCGGCCGGTCCTCTTTCTTCGCCTTCTGGAGCGCTTCGTCGCCCCAGGGGTACCAGTCGATCGGGTTGTAGAGATGCTGCAGGAGATAAGGGCTCATCTGGCCGGCCAGATGATTCGGCTTCCTCCCGGCGCGGGTCCGGCCGGCCGCGGGCTCCGCCGCGCGTACGGACGACCACGCCAGGAGCGCGACGACCCCCGCCAGGACTCGCATCGGCCGCTTCAGAACCATGATGGGAGCATTCTAACTTAGGAGCGGCCTTCCGCCCCGCGAACGCCGCGCCGGCGGGACGGAGCGTCCCTCTACGGGGGGTCCGGCGGCCCCGCGAACCGCCGCCATAGGACATAGAACGGCACGCCCGTCAACATGATCACCACGCCGGGCCAGGTGGTCTGCGTCTTGTAGGTGATCAGCACGAGCATGATCACTGTGGCCGCCGCGATGTAGAGAACCGGGACGACCGGGTAGCCGAAGGCGCGGTACGGGCGCTCGGCGTCCGGGCGCTTGCGACGCAGGAGGAAGATGCCGACGATCGTCAGCACGTAAAAGACCAGAGCGGCGAAGATGACGTAGTCGAGGAGATTGCTGTAGAGGTTGCCGTAAGTCGCGGCGCCGGTCGAGTCGAGAAGCGGCGCACCCGCCGCGTCGCGCAGCCGGGTCCGGGGCAGGATGAGGAGCGCCGTCCAGAACCCCTGGATGACCAGCGCCGTGCCCGGAACGTGGTGCCGGTTCAGGCGTCCGGTGCGGCGGAAGAACAGGCCGTCTCGCGCCATGGCGTACACCACCCGCGCCCCGGCAAGGATGAGCCCGTTGTTGCATCCGAACGTCGAGATGACGATCGCCACGGCCATCATCGCCGCCCCGACGTCCCCGAAGATCGCCTGCAGCGCGGCGGTGGCGACGCGGTCGTCGGGCGCGTGCTGGATGGCGGAGAGCGGCAGGACACAGAGATAAGCGACGCTCGCCAGGACGTACAGACTCATCACCAGGCCCGTCCCGAGCGCCAGCGATAGCGGGATGTTGCGCCGCGGATCGCGTACCTCCCGGGCCGTGAACGTAATGTTGTTCCAGGCGTCGGCGGAGAACAGCGACCCGACCTGCGCGGTACAGTAGGCCACGACGATTCCGAACAGACCGCTCGCGGCGGAGACGGCGGGCATGAAGGCGAAGTCGGGCCGGATGGTCTCCGCGTCGCGCGGCGAGAAGGCCGCGGCGAAGTTCGCAGCGACGGCCTGGGCGTTGCGGCCGACGACGACGCCGAGGATGATCAGCGCGGCCAGGGACAGGGTCTTGGCCGAGGTGAACACGTTCTGGATCCACTTGCCGAGACGGAGGCCCCGCGTATTGATCCAGGTCAGGACGGCGATCATCACGACCGCCACCAGCTGCTGGATCGAGAGACTGACGGCGTACCCCGGCGACAGATTGATCGGCTCGACGATCCAGGCCGTCGGCGAGATCGACGGGACCAGCACGCCGAGATAACGCGCGAAGCCGACCGCCACGGCCGCGATCGTGCCGGTCTGGATCACCAGGAACAGCGTCCAGCCGTACAGGAACCCCCAGAGGGGAGAGAAGGCCTCGCGGAGGTAGACGTACTGTCCCCCGGCCTCCGGCATCATCGCCGCCAGCTCGCCGTAGGACAGCGCCGCCGTGATCGTCAGGAGCCCGGTGATCATCCAGGTCAGGATGAGGCCGCCGGCCGAACCGACGTGGCGCGCGATGTCGGCCGACACGATGAAGATGCCCGATCCGATCATCGACCCGGCGACGATCATCGTCGAATCGAGCAGTCCGAGCCCGCGGATGAACCCGGTGGACTTGTCTTCGACCACAACGGCAGGTTGAGTCATCGATCTCGCGTTGAGGGTGGCGGTGGTGCGTCCAGGAGCGGGCCAGAGACTAGCGCAACTTCACGGCGGCGCGCAACCTGGACGGCGGGCCTGCACAGGAGAAGGGCTCCGGCAGCGCGCGGGGACGGTGCTTCAGGGCTCTGGCGCTTCGGCCGGGGCCGCCGGCGGCGCCCCGGCGGGCCGGATGGAGAGAGCCGCAAGGCCGCGATCGACCGGGCCCGCCGGCAGGATCTCCTGCACCACCACGGTGTACTCGCCGGGGAGAAATCCCTGGACGGGAAGCGGCACATGGACCTTCCCGTCGGTTCCGGCGGCTGGTGCTTCGACGGCGACGGTTTTCAGCAGGTTGTCGCCCTGGCGGATCGCGATCCGAAAGCCCGTACCGCCGCCGGTCCTCTCGGGCATCCGGAAGCCGCACACGAGCGGTTCCCCCGGCGCGTAGCTGGCCTTGAGGGCCGGTCCGATGCGGTACTCCATGGATGGATCGGCGGCCCCATGGGCCTGCCCCTCCGGCACCTCGATCCAGACGCTCTGGTCGCGAAGCGAGTAGATCGACAGACCGAGGACGTGGCCCATGGACGAAGTTTCCGGTGCGAGAGCCAGCCGTGTACCGCCGACCAGTCCCGCGGCGTCGTCGTACACCACGGCGGTAATCGACTGCGTTCCGGCCGGCAGGCGGACCCTGTGGACCAGGTTGACTCCGACCTCACCCGGTCGTCCGTGCTCCGGACTCAGGGCGAGGGTCAGCCCCCGGGAGGATTGCACGGTCTCCTTCCTGGCCACGTCCAGGGCGACCACGCCGACTTCGAGGTGGGCGGTGGGCTTCCCCGCCTCCGGCCGGAACAAGATCCGGTCGGCCGGCACGTGCACCACCAGGTCCATGACCCGCCCGGCCGGGCTGGAGGGCCCGGCCACCGCGCTCAGGCCGATGTCCATCTGCGGATACATCTCGGGCACCGTGTACGCCGCCAGAATCGCCCGCTCGTGCGCCTCCTTCGGGTCCAGGCGCACGAAGCCCTTGCGCCAGCGCACCCGGCGGGCGTCCCGTTTCCGACATTGCACCTGGACGGAATGGAAACGGCCGTCCGGGGGACCCCCCGGCACGTAGCCGAGGATGTAGTAACCCCGGCTGTCCGCCTCGAAATCGTTCAGGGCCTTCAGGAAGTCGTTCGATGACGAGGAGAGTCCACCCGTGGCGAGCGCGATCGACTCGAGGGAGTTGGAGCGCCGCCGGGCCGCTTCCATCTCCCGGGCGGATCCCGCCTCGAGTCCCCGCGTCTGGAGAGTGTCGATGGTGACCCCGGCCGCGGCGGCGGCCTGCAACAGTTCCTGGAGGTCGGATGCCAGGGACGACTGCGCCATCCGCGAGGACACGCCGTCATCCTGAATCACCGCGAGGACGCGCTCGACGTAGGGCAGGGCAGGGTTCTCCGACAGACCGTCTCCCATGTAGATAATCGCCTTGTAGCCGCCCCACGCGGCGATGGAATCGGTGAGCGTCCGGAGGGCGCGCAGGACGCCGCGCAGGCGTGGCGCCTCCTCGAGGCCGTAGGAGGCGGCCAGCATCTTGGCCTGCTTCACCAGGGCGGTCGCGGCGGGGGGGAACGGTCTGCCGCTCCGGCTCTTCTCCTGGGACGCGTTCAGCGTGGCGCTGCTCCGGGCGCGTCCGCCCGGTTCCCGCGCCTCGCCCATCTGCTTGATCTCGGTCAGGAGCCGTCCAATCTCCTCGTCGTGCTTCTGCTGCTCGGCGGCGAAATCGGAGAGCCGTCTCGCCTCGTGCAGGCTCTGGTCGATCGTCCGGCGCAGCGCCTCGCGGTCGGTCGTGAACTCGCGCAGGATCCTCAGGTCCATGTCGTAGGCGGCGATGCCGACTTGATCGGACCGCTCCAGGCCCGTGGCCAGGAACCGCTGGGCGGCCCGGCGCGCGGCCGTCAGTCCCGCCGGCTGGGACGCTCCGTCTTCGAAGAACAGCATGAAGCGCCGCGGGAGCCCGGCCGCCCGGATCGCCCGGCCCGGGAGCGCCGTCCGGTCGGCCGTCTCGGCGCCGGACGGAGGCAGCCCGAGGGTGCGGTATTCGAACGAGGCGATGGGACTCTTGTGCCCGTCCACGATCAGGACGAAATCGTCCGCCGTCAGGCCGGCCAGCGGGCGGCCGCGGGAGTCGCTCACGTAGGTCTCGATCAGGATCAGCTCGCTGACGGCCCGCTCCACCAGGGGGCCGGGGGTCCCGGCCGGCTGTGGGTTCTCCGGGCCGCCAGGCGCGGTCCGCGGCGCGATCAAGAGCCCGCACAGGATCGACGCCGGAAGCAGGAAGACGCGGTTGCGCAGCCGGAGCAAGGAACCCCCTCTTGACCCCCATGCTACACCCTTCGAAGTCTCCAGGGATCGGTGCGCTCCGTGCGCTTGACGCCACTGGGTCAGGAACGATAGTCTCCCGCGTCCACGGGGCCGTCCACGGGCCCCTCGATGAAGGGAGGGGCCGCACCCCGTCGGCCGTCGCGCGCCCCCCGGCCCGTTCCGATCGAACGCTGGAGGAGGTTCATGGAGCCCGGTACCGTTCTGCCGCTCGTTCTGGGAATCAGCGTGCTGTCGCTGGTGGTCGCCGGTCTTCTGGCCAGGCACGTGCTCGCGGCGGACACCGGGAAGCCCGAGATGCGCAAGATCTCGGACGCCATCCGCGAAGGGGCCGAGGCGTTCCTGTCTCGCCAGTACAGGACCATCGCCGCTCTCGCCGTGGTCGCCGCGTTCCTCATCTTCTGCTTTTACTACGTCAACGCCGGCGTGAAGAATATCGCCGAAATGGGCTCCGGGACGGCCTGGAAGATCACTCTGTCGTTCGTGACCGGAGCGCTGTGCTCGGCGATCGCCGGCTACATCGGGATGTACGTCTCGATCCGGGCGAACATCCGCACCGCCGCGGCCGCCATGAGGAGCCTGAACGAGGCGCTGCAGATCTCCCTGCGCGCCGGCGCGGTGAGCGGCCTGTCGGTGGTGGCCATGAGCCTGCTCGGCGTGGGCGGGCTGTTCTACCTGTTCAACGGGATGGT
Source organism: Acidobacteriota bacterium (assembly GCA_036826235.1). Taxonomy (GTDB): domain Bacteria; phylum Acidobacteriota; class Polarisedimenticolia; order Gp22-AA2; family Gp22-AA2; genus Gp22-AA3. Next base: position 5,060 of record DAISWT010000230.1, read on the forward strand.
GGACTACCATCACGTGCCCCTGCAGATCGTGGGATTC
>DAISWT010000231.1:0-5050 GCA_036826235.1 Acidobacteriota bacterium
GCAGGGTCGTCGGGTCGACGTAGGCTCCGGCGGCCGGCGAGTTGCCGTCGGTGCCGTCGCTTCCGAGCGCCAGGAAGGCCCAGGGACGCGATCCGAGCCCCGCCATCCGGAGCGCCAGGCGGAGGGCGAGCTCCTGCGCCCGGCCGCCCTGGGCCGCTGCGACCGGGACCGTCAGAACTTCCCCGCCGAGCACCAGAAGCCGCGTTCCGGGCGGCGCGGTCTCGATGGCGCGCGCCACCATCTCGACCGTGGTCTCGACCGTGCCGGTCACGTCGGCCGGGAACGCTTCGGCCGGCAGCCCGCGCGTCAACCCACCCCGCACCGCGGCGTTGCGCAGGTCGCGGTTCGACAGGATCGCCTCCGAGCGGGAGCGCTTGAAGACCTTGTCCTTCGGCTTCGGGGTCTCGGGAATGCGCCCGATGCGCATGGCCTCCAGGACCCTGACCGGCAGGGCCGGGGCGATGCCGTAGCGATCGATCGCCCGGATCATGTCGTCAAGCGTCGTGCGGTCGGCTTGGGACGGCCCGGAGGCGACCTCGTCATAGCGTTCCGGGTCGACGTCGCACATGACGAGAGTCGACTGGGTCGCCGCCCGGCGGGCCGCCACGGCCAGCCGGCCGCCCTTCACCGCCGACAGGTGTTTGCGCACCGTGTTGATCGCCGTGATCGGCGCGCCGGAGGCGAGCAGCACGCGATGCAGGTTGGTCTTGTCGGTCTCCTTCATCAGGCCGGGGAGGGGCGCCGCCATCAGCGCCGATCCCCCGCCCGAGGCGAGAAAGACGACGTCATCGCCGGCGCCGGCGCGGGACACGAAGCGCAGCGCCGTCTTGCCGGCGACAAACGAGCCGTTCAGAGGGACCGGGTGTTCGGCGGCGACGAGCTTGAGCCGGCAGCGCGAGGCCGGCATCCGCAGTTCGGCGAGTGCCGCCTGCAGCGGGGCTGGCGGGGCCGCCGCCTTCCGGGGCGATTCCGCGCCGCGCGGGAAAACCAGCAGACCGTCCAGGGCCCGACGGCCGCCCGCCTCCTTGAACCTCTGCAGCAGGCCGATCAGCATCGCCGGAGCCGCCTTGCCAAAGGCCACCACGAGCAGCCGGCCCTTCCGGCCCAGGCTGACGGCGCGGCCGCACAGACCGAGGTGTTCGGGGCGCGCATGCACCGCCCGCCGCACCGCCGCGATCGGATCGCCGGCGGCAAGGGCCTCGTGCGCAATCGCCTGGAGAAGTTGCGCCGCAAGGCTTGTGCCGGCGACCGGCCGGGACTCCTGGCGCCTCATGGTGTTGATCGCTTTCCCGCAAAACCTGACGGGACAATCCTTCCCGCCAGGCGTGTCCGCGAAATCCTTGTGCCACACGTCTTGACAGGAATTCGAGGAGTCTGGTATAAGGCCCACACGTCGCGGAGATCGTTCACCGTCCGTTTTAACAACACGCTTTCACCTCGAGGAGGTGTCGAATGAACAAGGCGGATCTTATCGACAAGATCGCCAAAGACGCGAAGATCAGCAAGACCGCCTCCGGCAAGGCACTCGATTCGCTGGTCGACGGCGTCACCAAGGCCCTGAAGAAGGGAGACCGGGTCGCCCTGGTCGGCTTCGGAACCTTCACGGTCTCCAAGCGCAAGGCTCGCGTCGGCCGCAACCCGCAGACGGGCGAGCAGATCGAGATCAAGGCGCGCAAGGTGGCGCGCTTCCGTCCGGGCAAGGAACTCGCGGCGGCCATTCGATAAGCTCCGTGGTTCGCGACATCCGGAAAGTGATGACACAAGGGCGGCGTCCTCCTGCGGGGCGCCGCCCTTGTGCCGTCCGGCCCCGGATGCTCGGACAGACTCCTAGTCGACGGTGAACAGCGCGGCGCCGGCCTCCACCGTGTCCCCCGGCCGAACGCGGATGCGTGTGACCCGGCCGTCCTTCGGCGCCGGCAACTCGTTCTCCATTTTCATCGCCTCGACCACCACGACTCCCTGCCCCGCCGTCACCTCCTGCCCCTCGAGGGCGAGCAGCGCGACGATCTTCCCGGGCATGATGGCGCGCACCTCGACCGGCCCCTTCCGAGCCGGCGCCGGCGCGGCGGCGCGCCGCAAGGGATCGATGAGCCGCACGGAGTAGCGCTTCCCCCCGATGGCGACGTCGTAAGGCGTCTCCCCGGCGCTCGCATCCAGGCCATTGGCCCCGCCCGGACCGGCACCGCCCTCGCGCACCACAACCGCCTCGCGCGTCCGGCCGTCGAGCGCCAGGACGAGAGGCGCGCCGGCGCCGTGACGCTCCACCTCGCGCCGCAAGCCATCGACACAGACCGCGTAGCGGCCGCGGCCGCGCGCTTCGATCTCGAGGCCCAGCTCCCGACCGTCGACGCGCGCCAGGTAGCGCATCGCCTAGACCGGCGGCCGCCGCAGCAGGCCGCTCTCCATCTGGGCTCGCCGGCCCGCCGTGACCCAGACGCCGGGACCCCGCGCCGGCTCCGCCGGCGCCCGCCGCTGGGCCTCCTCCGTCGCGTGGATGGCCGCGGCGATCGCCGCCACCTCGGCGTCGGGGCCGGCTTCCCGCATCGCCGTCTCGAGGCGCGGCATGACGCGGTCGACGAAGCCGATGTCGAGCCGGCCGGCCACGAAGTCCGGGTCGAGCAGGAGCTCCCGGTGGAACGGCAGCGTGGTCCGGATCCCGGCGACCAGAAACTCGTCCACGGCGCGTCGCATCCGGGCGAGCGCCTCGCGCCGATCGCGGCCCCAGGCGATCAGCTTCGCGATCAGCGCGTCATAGTGCAGCGGGATCTCGTCTCCCGGCTGCAGCGCCGCGTCCACGCGGATCCCGGGGCCGGCAGGGAGGCGCAGGGCGGCGACGAGCCCGGGAGAGGGACGGAAGCCGTTCTCCGGATCCTCGGCCAGGACGCGGCACTCGATCGCCCAGCCGCGCGGCTCCAGGGAATCCTGCCGGATCCGCAGCGGGTCGCCCCGGGCGATCTCGATCTGCGCCCGCACCAGGTCGCAGCCGGTGACCATCTCGGTGACCGGGTGCTCGACCTGGATGCGCGCGTTGACCTCCATGAAGTAGGGCCTGCCCTTCTCGTCCAGCAGGAACTCCACCGTCCCGGCGTTGCGGTAGCCGCAGACCCGCGCGACCTCCAGCGCCAGCGTGCCCATCCGGTCGCGGTCCGCGGGGCGGAGCGCCACCGACGGGGCCTCCTCGACCAGCTTCTGGTGCCGGCGCTGCACCGAGCATTCTCTTTCCCCGAGATGGACCGCGTGTCCGTGGTGGTCCGCCAGGATCTGGATCTCGACGTGGCGCACGTTCTCCATCAGCTTCTCGGCGTAGATGCCGTCGTCGCCGAACGCCGAACGGGCCTCCGATCGGGCGCCGCGGACGGCCGCGTCCAGGTCGGCCTCCGAGCGCGCCACCCGCATCCCCTTGCCGCCGCCCCCGGCGGCGGCCTTCAGAATGACCGGGTAGCCGGTCGTTTTGGCGAAGGCGGCGATCGCTGCGGCGTCCGCCGCCCGCTCGAGCAGCCCCGGGATGACGGGGACGCCGGCCTTCTGCATCAGGCGCCGCGCCTCGACCTTGTCGCCCACCATCCGCATCACCTCCGGCGGCGGGCCGATGAACACCAGGCCCGCCGATTCGCAGGCCCGTGCCAGACCGGGGTTCTCGGCCAGGAAGCCATAGCCCGGGTGGAGCGCGTCGGCCGCGGCCTGCCGCGCCGCCCGCAGGATCGCCTCGATGTCCAGGTAGGAGGCCGAGGACTGGGACGGCCCGATGCAGTAAGCCGCATCGGCCAGGCGCACCGGCAGCGTGTCGCGGTCGATCTCGGAGTAGACGGCCACCGGAGAGATATCCATCTCCCGGCAGGCGCGCAGGACCCGCAGCGCGATCTCACCCCGGTTGGCGATCAACACGCGGCGGATCGGCCGGACACGCGACACGGGGCGGTCGTGGTCCGCGCGCGGCCCCGGCACGGACCGCCCGGAGTTCCGCCTGGACGCACCGGCTACATGCCGGGCCTTAGAGCGGGATGTTCCCATGCTTCTTCGGGGGCGTCGTGTCCCTCTTCGTCCGGAGCAGCCGCAGGGCCGAGACGATCCTGCGGCGCGTCTGCCGGGGCTCGATGACCTCGTCGATATAGCCGCGCTCGGCGGCGACGTACGGGTTGGCGAACTTGTCGCGGAACTCCTCCACCTTCCTGCGGCGCAGCGCCTCCGGGTCGGCGGCCGCCACGAGCTCCCGCCGGTACAGGATGTTCACCGCCCCCTCCGGGCCCATCACCGCGATCTCGGCCGTCGGCCAGGCGAAATTGAAATCGGTGCGGATGTGCTTCGAGCCCATGACACAGTAGGCGCCGCCGTAGGACTTGCGCGTGATGACCGTCACCTTGGGCACGGTGGCCTCCGCGAAGGCGAACAGGAGCTTGGCGCCGTGCTTGATGATGCCGCGGTACTCCTGGTCGGTCCCCGGCAGGAAGCCGGGGACGTCCTCGAAGGTGACCAGCGGGATGTTGAAGGCGTCGCAGAAGCGCACGAACCTCGCCCCCTTCAGCGAGGCATCGATGTCGAGCGTCCCGGCCAGGACCATCGGCTGGTTGGCGACGATGCCGACGCTGCCGCCGTCGATGCGGCCGAAGCCGACCATCAGGTTCTTGGCGTAATGCTCGTGCACCTCAAGGAACACCCCGTCGTCCAGGACGGCCCCGATGATCTCCTTCACGTCGTACGGCTTGTTCGGGTCGGCCGGGACGAGACCGTCCAGCCGCCCGTCCTCGCGCCAGGGGTCGTCGGCCGGGATGCGCCGGGGAGGATCCTCCATGTTGTTCGACGGCAGATACGACAGCAGGTCACGGATGAGGGCCAGCGCGGCGGCGTCGTCGGGCGCCGCGAAGTGGGCCACACCACTCACCGAAGCGTGCGTCATGGCGCCGCCCAGCTCCTCCTTGCTGACCTCCTGGTGGGTCACCGATTTGATGACGTCGGGGCCGGTGATGAACATGTAGGACGTTCCCTGCACCATGATGTTGAAGTCGGTGATCGCCGGCGAGTAGACGGCGCCGCCGGCGCACGGGCCCATGAT
>DAISWT010000232.1:0-5043 GCA_036826235.1 Acidobacteriota bacterium
TCTCGGAGAACATGCGCCCCAGGTAGGCCTCGCGCGCCACGCGGACGTTGCCGAACGGATCGGCCTCCGCGGCGTGCAGGAAGACGATGTCCGGCCGCACCGGCGGCACCCTGACGTAGCGCCGGCCCCCCTCGGTCACCTCTTCGAGATCGGGGTTGAGCTCGGGAAGCGAGGTGCCGACGCCGCCGCGCCAGAGCAGGTGAGGCATCCCCCAGGCCGCCGCCTTGAGCGCCAGGTGCCAGATGCACTCGTCACATTCCCACACCGCGATCTCGCCCCGCTCCGCCGCCCGGCGGAAGGCCGGGGCGATGCCGGACACGCGCTCGAACGCGACGCCGGCGCTCACCACGCGCCGGACGCATCCCGCGCCGATCAGCAGGTCGGTCTCGATCCCCGAGGTCGGGCCCGACACGATCGTCAGGTCCTTCAGGCCGCGCCGGATCAGCGCGCGCACGATCGCCATCGGCGGGTTCTGATAGGAGAAACCCGACAGCCCGACCGTCATGCCGTCGCGCACGAGGGCAACGACCTCGGCAAGGTCCGCGACGCGCTCGGCCCGGCTCATGGGCGCCGTCTCACCGCGCCCTTCCGAGGAGCGGCCGGAACTTGTAGCCGTAGACGATGTAGCCGTGTTCCTCGGCGTCTCGGAGCTTGCGCGTCACCATCTCCACCGGCATGCCGATGGAGAGATCGACGCCGTCGGTGTCGGCGAGCTGGCAGGAGATCAGCGGCCCCTCCTCGAGCCGCACCATGCCGACGGCGTACGGCGCCATGGAGGCGAACCCGCGCGGCGGCTGCAGGACGCGGCTGAAGGAGTAGAGCGTGCCGCGGCCGCAGAACGCGAACGTCCGGAGACCGGCGGTCCTGCACGCCGGGCAGACGGCGCGCGGCGGGAAGTAGCGACCCGGGCAGGCGGGGCAGGCGGTCCCCTCCAGCCGGTAGTACGCGCCGCGCAGACGGTGATACCGGGGCAGCTCCATGGTCACACCTGCAGGATGTGGGTGACGGCGACGGAGCCGGAGCCGCCGACGCTCTGGGCCATGCCGACCCTCGCGCCCCGGACCTGGGCCGGGCCGGCCTCGCCCCGCAGCTGCAGCACGGTTTCGACCAGCTGGTAGGCGCCGCTCGCCCCGACCGGGTGGCCGCGTCCCTTCAACCCGCCGAGCGTGCAGATCGGGATGTCGCCCTCGCGACCGATGCGGCCCTCCGCCGCGAGCTTCAGGCCGCTGCCGCGATCGGCGAATCCGCACGCCTCCAGGGTCAGGACCGAGACGATCGTGAACGCGTCGTGCAGCTCGAACAGGTCGACATCCTGCGGCTTCAGTTTCGCCTGGGCGTAAGCCAGGCGGGCCGAATCGGCCACCGCCTGCCAGACCAGCGGGTCCTTGCGCTCGGCCAGGCCCAGCGTGTCGGTGGCGGTCGCCGAGGCCGCGATGCGCACCGGCGGCCGGCGCGCCCGGCGCGTCTCGGAGGTCGGGCCGATCAGCAGGGCCGCCGCGCCGTCGCAGATGCCGGCCGAGTCCAGGATGTTGATCGGGTCGGCGACCCAAGGCGAGCGCTCGAAGTCGTCCAGCGTGATCGGCTGGCGGTACATGGCGCGGGGATTGAGGGCCGCGTTCGCGTGCGCGTTCACGGAGAACGGCGCGAAGTCCTCGTGCCGCGCTTGATGCTCGTACATGTAGCGCCGCATGAGGAGCGCGTTGAGCGCGGCGAAGGTGATGCCGTGCGCCGCCTCGTAATCCGCATCCGCCGCCAGCGCCAGGGCCGCGGTCACGCCGTCCGTCAGGTAGTCGGTCATCTTCTCGACGCCGACCACCAGGGCGTAGTCGTGCGCCCCGGATCCCACCGCCAGGTGGGCGGCGCGCAGCGCCGCGCCGCCGGAGGCGCAGGCGGCCTCGATCTTCAGCGCCTCGATCGGCAGGAGACACGCGGCGTCGGCCACCAGCGTCGCGAGGTTCTCCTGCCCGGCCAGCTCGCCCGACAGCATGTTGCCGACGAACAGGACGTCGACCCGGTCGACCCCGGCGTCCTGGCGCGCCGCGGCGATCGCTTCGATCGCCAGATCGCGGATCGAGCGGTCCCAGTGCTCCGCGACCGGTGTCTGCCCCACTCCGATGATGCTGACGTCCCTCACGTTCCTCCCTGCGAAGCGATGCAGCCGTTTCCCGATGCGCCGTCGCCGCGCGACTCCGCTGCTTCCGGCCGTCTCACAGCATGCGGATGGCGCGCGTCATCCTCAGGTAGGCGCCGTAGTCGGGGATCGGCTGGCGGCGCTCGAGGTAATCCGCGACCGATGGCGCTGCGTCGCGCGCCGCCTCGAGACGCGCCGTCGCGACCAGCGAGAACGAGTCGCTGCCCGCCCCCGAGCCGTACGAGCAGAAGAAGATGCGGTCGCCGGCCCGCGCCGCGTCCAGGATGGCCGCGAGCCCCAGGAGCGAGGCGCCCGAATAGGTGTTGCCGATCCGGTCGACCACGGCACCCGGCGCGATCTGCGCTTCGCCGAAACCGAGCTCTGCGGCGACCTTGCGCATGAATTTGGGGTTGGGCTGGTGAAAGACCGCCCAGCGGTATTCCGAGGGCACGCGTCCGAGCGCTTCGAGCAGGCCGCGCGACGCCTCCACGGTGTGCCGAAAGTAGGAGGGCTCACCGGTGAACCGATGCCCGTGCTCCGGATAATGCATGTGCTGGCGGCGGAAGAAATCGGGGGTGTCGGTCACGAAGGAGCGTGATCCCTCCACCACCGCCAGGGCGTCCACGGCCGGACCGAACAGGTACGCCGCTCCGCCCGCCGCCGCGGTGAACTCCAGGTGGTCGCCCGGCTTGCTCTGCGCCGCGTCCATGCCGACCGCCAGGGCGTACTCCGCCATGCCCGATCCGACGAAGGCGCAGGCCGTCTGCATCGCCTCGGATCCCGCCTTGCAGGCGAACTCCAGGTCGGCGGCGCTCACCCACGGTGTGGCCCCGATGGCCTCGGCGACGATGGTGCCGCTCGGCTTGACGGCGTAGGGCTTCGATTCCGTGCCGACCCAGACGGCCCGGACGGCCGACGGGCTGGCGCGCGAGCGCAGCAGGGCGCCGCGTGCCGCCTCAATGGCCATCGTCACCGTGTCCTCGTCGGCGGCCGGCACCGATTTCTCGCGCACCGGCAGGCGCGTGTCCGGCGAGCGTCCCCAGGCCGTGGCAATCGTCCGGGCGTCGATGCGCGGGGCCGGGATATAGACCCCATAGCCGGCGATGCCGACCTCGCGCCCGGTCTTCAACGGGCCACTGCGGGCCGGCCCAGGATGCCGCCGAGGAACAGGTCGGTGAGGGCGTCGGCCAGCGTGTCTTCATCCAGCCGCCCGCCGGGTCGGTACCACTGGTAGATCCAGTTGATCATGCCGAGCATCGCGAAGGCGGCCAGGGAAGGATCCACCTTGCGCGCGCCCCCGCTCCTGACCAGCTCGCGGAAGGTCTTCTCGAGGAACCGGACGTAGCGTTTCTTGCGGGTGTTGATGCGGTCGCGATTGCGGCCCTTCAGGGCGTTGCTCTCGTGCAGGATCACCGTGATCTCCTTGGGGCGATCGCGCGTGACCAGGAGCACGTGCGCGCGGAACGTCGCCCGCAGTCTCTCGAGGGGATCGTCGATGGGCGCCACGCGGTTGAGCACCTTCTGCTCGAACAGGTCCATGCCGTACGCCATGATCTCGTACAGCAGCTCCTCCTTGCTGCGGATGTGATGGTAGAGCCCCGCTTTCGTGAGCTTCATGGCGTCGGCGATATCGCCCATGGAGGCCTTGTCAAAGCCTTTTTCGCAGAAGATGCGAGCGGCCGTCTCGAAGATCTGCGCCTGCCGGGCCGGGCGGTCCCGCCCCGCCCCCTTCCTCACCGGTCCTCCGCGCGCTCGAGCGGCGGAGTCGACCTACCGACCGGTAGGTAAGTTAAGGGATGCGCCGACCCGCTGTCAAGTGCCGCCGGCCCGTGCGCCGACCGGCGTCCCGGTTCCGTCCTTCCGAGAATGGCCCTCCCTCCGCGTGACGCCTCGCGAGTGTACAACGATTCCCCGCGACCGGGTGCTTGCGCCGGCGGCGCGCCTTGCATAGACTCCGGCCGCCCGTCGTGGCGTCCCGGAGAGCCGTGTCCCAGCCAACGTCCGATACACAGCCCCAGGCCCCCGAGCTGCGGCGCGCCATGGGCTTCGGCGACGTCCTCCTGTACTTCGTCACCGCCGGGGTCAACCTGCAGTGGGTCGCGATCGCGTCGGCGGCGGGCCCGAGCTCGATCACCGTCTGGTTCCTGGCGTTCCTGACCATGGCGATCCCCCTCGCCTTCTCCGTGGTCGAGATGTCGTCCCGCTACCCGCAGGAAGGAGGCATGTACGTCTGGAGCAAACGCGCCTTCGGCGACTTCGCGGCGTTCATGACCGGCTGGACCTACTGGATGAGCAACCTGCCCTACTTCCCGGGGGTGCTCTATTTCGCCGCCCTGAACGCCCTGTACATCGGAGGCGACGGCTGGCGCCATCTGTCCGGCAGCCGGTCCTACGTCATCATCGCGGCGCTCGTCGGTCTCGCGCTCGGGACGGTGCCGAACCTTCTCGGCCTGCAGTTCGGGAAATGGATCAGCAACATCGGCGCGTTCGCTCGATGGGCCGCGGCGCTCGCCCTCATCGTCATCGGTCTGGTGGCCTGGGTGCGTTTCGGGCCCGCCACCCGGTTCACGCGCGAGTCGCTGGCCCCGGGGCTCGGCGTCAAGAACCTGGTGTTCTGGTCGACCATTGCCTTCGCGCTGACCGGCTTCGAGTCGGCCTCGTTCATGGGGGGGGAGATCAAGGACTCGCGCCGGACCATCCCGCGCGCCATCTATGCCTCCCTGCCGCTGATCACCCTCCTGTACGTCCTCGGGACGGTCGGCGTGCTCGTGGCCCTGCCGGCGAGCCGGCTGAGCGGCCTGCAGGGTCCGATCGACGCCATCGAGGCGGCGGCCACGCGCCTCGGCCTGCCCGGATTCACGCCGATCGCCGCCTTCCTGATCACCCTGAGCGCCCTCGGCAGCGTGGGCGCT
>DAISWT010000233.1:0-3222 GCA_036826235.1 Acidobacteriota bacterium
CCAGCTCTCCGGAGGCCAGCGACAGCGCGTGGCGATCGCCCGCGCCACGGTGATGGGGCCGTCGATCCTGCTCGCGGACGAGCCGACGGGGAACCTGGATCGCGCCTCCGGCCACGAGATCATCGAGCTGATCGAGACGATGAACCGGGCAGGGCTGACGCTCGTGGTCGTGACCCACGACCCGGAGGTCGGGCAGCGGGCCGGCCGCATCCTGAAGCTGGTCGACGGGCGGATCTCCTCCGACGGTGTCCCGGCATGAGCGCCCTCGATCTGCTGCGGTTCGCCTGGGAGGCGCTCAAGGGACACCGGCTGCGCACCGTGCTGACCCTCCTCGGGATGGGGATCGGCGTGGGCGCGGTGATCCTGCTGACGGCCCTCGGGGAGGGGGCCCGCGGCTACGTCACCAACGAGTTCATGGCTCTCGGCAGCAACCTTCTCATCGTCCTGCCGGGCAAGACCGAGACCACCGGCAACGCGCCAATCTTCGGCGGCACAACCCGCCCGCTGACGCTCGAGGACTGCGAGGCGATTCAAAGACGCGCTCCACGGGTGCGCCGTCTGGCGCCGCTCGCGGTCGGGTCGGCGCGCGTCGGTTACGGCGAGAAGCGGCGCGAAGTGACCGTCCTGGGATCGACGCCCGATCTGCTTCCTGTCCGGCACCTGGCGATCGGCGTCGGCCGGTTCCTGCCCGACGTCGAGGCGGATCGGGGCGCTCCCGTGGCGGTCATCGGCCGGACGGTGCAGAGCGAGCTGTTCGGATCCGAGACCCCCCTCGGCCGGACGATCCGCATCGGCGACTGGCGCTTCCGCGTCGTCGGCGTGATGGCCCCCAAGGGCCAGTCGATCGGGCTGAACATGGACGATGTCGTGATCATCCCGGTGTCGAGCGCCCTGCGCCTGTTCAACCAGCGCTCCCTGTTCCGCATCCTGATCGAGGTCGGGGTGCACGCGGAGATCGACGCGGCCCGCGCGCAGGTCATGAGCATCCTGAAGGAGCGGCACGACAACGAGGAGGACGTGACGGTCCTGACGCAGGACTCCGTCCTGAGCGCCTTCAACCGGATTCTCGGGGCGCTCACCCTGGCGCTCGCGGGGATCGCGGCGATCTCCCTGCTGGTCGGCGGCATCGGGATCATGAACGTGATGCTGGTGTCGGTGTCGGAGCGGACGCCCGAGGTCGGGCTGCTCAAGGCGCTCGGCGCGCCGCCTCGGGAGATCCTGAAGGTGTTCCTGGTTGAGGCGGTCCTGCTGTCGGCGGCCGGAGGGGTCTTCGGTCTTCTGATCGGCTACGCCGGTTCGGGGGTGCTGGGGCAGGCGTTCCCGGCGCTGCCGGCGCGACCGCCGGCGTGGGCGGTGTTCGCGGCCCTCGCGGTGTCACTGCTCTCCGGCGCCGTGTTCGGCGTGCTGCCGGCGCGCCGGGCGGCGCGCCTCGATCCGGTCATCGCCCTGGCGGGACGGTGATCGATCCGTCCCGAAACGGGACGAGGTGATCGTCATGCGGGTCGTCGATCTCATGAAGCTGTCGTGGGGCGCCGTCACGGGGCACCGCCTGCGTTCGTCTCTGACGATGCTCGGCATCGCCATCGGCATCGCCTCGGTCATCCTGCTGACGTCGATCGGTGAGGGCATCCGCGTCTACGTCCTGAGCGAATTCACCCAGTTCGGCACCAACCTGATCGGGATCAACCCGGGCAAATCGAACACCAGCGGCGGCAATCCGACCGCCATGGCCGGCACCATCCGCAAGCTGACCATCGAGGACGCCGAGGTCCTGCGGCGCATCCCCGAAGTCGACGCGACCATGCCGGTCTCCTTCGGCAACGCGCGCGTGGAGCACGGCGAGCGGGGGCGCAGCGTGCTCATCTACGGCGTCACCTCGGAGGTGCCGCGCGTCTGGAAGTTCGCGGTGCGCCACGGCCGCTTCCTCCCGGAGGGCGATCCGCGCCACGGCTCGCCCCTCGTCGTCCTCGGAATGAAGCTGAAGCGGGAGATCTTCGGCGACGACAACGCCCTCGGGGAGCGCGTGCGTATCGGGGGCCGCCCGTTCCGCGTCATCGGCGTGATGGAGCCGAAGGGCCAGTTCCTCAATCTGGATCTCGACGACACCGCCTTCGTCCCGGTGTCCGAAGCGATGCGCCTGTTCAACCGGGACGATCTGATCGAGATCGACGTGGTGTTCCGCAGCGCCGCCGCCGGCGACCGCGTGGTCCGGGAGATCCGGCGCGTCATGATCGACCGGCACCAGGGAGACGAGGACTTCACCATCACCACCCAGGAATCGATGCTGACGGTGCTGAACCGCATCATCGGGGTGGTCACCTCGGCGGTCGGGGCGATTGGCGGGATCTCGCTGGTCGTCGGCGCCATCGGTATCCTGACCATGATGTGGATCTCGGTGAACGAGAGCACCGCCGAGATTGGCCTGCTGCGCGCGCTCGGCGCGCGCCGCGGCCAGGTTCAGGCGCTCTTCCTGCTGCAGGCCGCCCTCCTGGCGACCGCGGGAGGCGCCTTCGGCATCCTCGCGGGCATCGGTGTCGCCCGGACCCTCCGGCTTGCCCTGCCCCGCCTGCCGGTCCACACGCCGATGCCGTACGTCATCGCGGCTCTGGCTCTTTCGTTCGCCGTCGGCCTCCTGAGCGGGGTCCTGCCGGCCCGCCGCGCCGCGGGGCTCGATCCCGTCGAGGCCCTGCGGGCCGAGTAGCGATGGGTCCTGAATCTACCGGGCGTCGTGGAAGATGATGCCCAGGGAATAGCGGGTTCCTGAGCGGAGCCGGCTGACGCCGTGGCGCATGGCGGCGCGGTAATGGCCGCGCGCGCCGTGCACCGGGCGCTCGCGCGTCGTGAACACGATGAGCTCGCCCTGCCCGAGCGCGATGGCCTCGCCGCGCGACTGCGCGCGCGGGCGCTGCTCGACCAGCAGGAATTCGCCGCCGGTGTAATCGACCTCGCGGCGGCTCAGAACGCACGTGAGCTGCAGCGGAAACGTGACGTCGCCGTAGACGTCCTGGTGCAGGCAGTTGTAGCCCCCGGTCGCGTAGCTCAGGAGGAGCGGCGTCGGCTTCGTCTGGCCGCGCCTGCGGCAGGCGGCCAGAAGACCGCCCAGCGTCGGCGGGAAGGACCGCCGCGCCCCGAGGACCTTCATCCATTCGTTCGCGATCCCGGCAAGGTGCGGGTAGGCGCGCGCGCGAAGCTCCTTCACGAGGGGCGGCAGCGGGTCGGCGA
>DAISWT010000233.1:3232-5031 GCA_036826235.1 Acidobacteriota bacterium
GTACTTGTATTCGCCGACCCCGAAGCGGAAGCGCTCCATGTCCACGCGGCTGCGAAAGCGGGAATCGTCGGGGTAGAGCGCGATCAGGTCGGCGCACTCCTCCGGCGACAGCAGCGGTGCGCCCGTCCTGGCCCAGCCGAACTCCCGGAGCGCCGCCTTGAGAGCGTGCCAATCGAGCCGTTCGACGCGCGCGGCGATACCGCCCCGCCCGGCGATCATGAACGCTCTCTCAAACCGCCGGCCGGCAGACCTTGCAAGGGCGGTAGCCGACCGAGCGCGCGTCCGCCACGGTGGCGAACACCACGCGGTGGTCGTCGCGCATGCGCCCGCCCGCGGAGCAGCCGACGCGGCAGACGATGCCGGTCGTCGTGCAGCCCTCGAGGACCGGGGTCGAGCTCTCCAGTCCGAGCAGACGGCTCTTCATGTCCAGCCCGAAGGCGTACCCTCCGAGCCCGCCGTCGCTTCTCAGGACACGGTGGCACGGGACGAGGATCGGAACGGGATTCCGGCCGAGGGCGGTGCCGACGGCGCGCCGGGCGTCCGGCCGGCCGATCGTCCGCGCGATCCAGGAGTAGGACCGCGTCTCGCCGAACGGGATGCGGTGCGTCAGTTCGAGCACCTCGCGCTGGAACGGGCGCGCGCTGGAGAAATCCACCGGCACCGAGAAGAACGCGCGCCGGCCCTGGAGGTAGTCGAACAGCTCCTGGCGGGCCCGGCCAATCAGCCGTTTTGCGGCCCGGGAGACGGGCGGCCGCGCGCGGCCGCCGGGCCGGACCAGGCTGATACCGCGCCCGCTGGCCTCGAACGCCACCTGCGCGGCGAAGCGCTCAGGGTCCCAACCGTCCCGCAGCCTGTCGAGCACCCGCCGCCCCAGGTCGGCCCCGGCCGGCACCGGGCGGAAGTAGGCGAACAGCATCTCGTCGATGGCGTCGTGCGTCATGGCGCTCCCATGGGTCATCGTTCGGCTCCTTTCGTGGTCACGGCCGCCGCGGCTTCCGCCGGCGCGCGCCGGCGCCCGCGACCCTTCATCTCGGCGCGCAGGATCGACTTGCCGCGGGCGAGCTGGCTCTTCACGGTGTTGAGCGAGATGCCGCGGACGCGCGCCAGCTCCTGGTACGACAGCCCGTCCACGTAGCGCAGGGCCAGCAGGACCCGGGCCTCGCGCGGGACCCGGGCGAGCGCCCGCCGCAGATCGAGATGCCGCCCCGGCTCGGCCGGCCCGCCGTCCCGCGCCGGAAGGAGGGCGGCCCGCCCATTGCCGGCCTCGCTCTCGGCCGCCCGGCGCAGCGCCGAACGGCTGGTGCGGCGGCGCAGCTCGTCCACGCAGATGTTCGTGGTGATGCGGTACAGCCAGGTGGAGACCGCCCAGTCGGGCCGGTATCTCCTGGCCGACGTGTAGCAGCGCATGAGCGCCCGCTGCACCGCGTCCTCGGCGTCCGCCCGGTTGCCGAGGAGCCGCCAGGCGAAGGTCAGAAGGCGGGCGCTGTAGCGGTTCACCAGCTCCGTGAACGCCTGGGCGTCGCCCTCGGCCACCCGTCTCATCAGCGCGCGTTCCGTGGTCATCGTCGTCGCCCGGTTATACGGACGTCGCGGCCCACCCGGGTGGAATTCACAAGACGTCGAGGGCCTCGCGGATGTCGCGCTGGAGGTCGCGCCAGTCCTCGACGCCGACCGAGATCCGGACCAGGCCGTCGGTGATCCCCGCGAGCTCGAGGTCCTCGGGCGACAGCTCCGAGTGCGTCGTCGTGCGCGGGTGGCAGGCGAGCGACTCCACGCCGCCGAGACTGACGGCGTCGCGC
>DAISWT010000234.1:0-5011 GCA_036826235.1 Acidobacteriota bacterium
CCCTCGACGTCGAAGTCCTTGCGCAGCGGGTGGTAGGGGTAGTCCTCGGGCATGATGATCCGTCGGAGGTCCGGGTGCCCGTGGAAGCGCACGCCGACGAGGTCGTACACCTCGCGCTCGGGCCAGTTCGCACCGGACCACACGGGGGTGACGCTGTCGACCGTCTCGGTCTCCTTCAGGCGCACCTTCAGACGGAGGCGGTGGTTCTTCGTGGTGGAGTAAAGATGATAGAGGACCTCGTAGTCGTACTCGCGGCCCAGATAGTGCAGACCCGTGACCACGGTCAGCATGTCGAACGCCGCGGCGGGCTCGTCCTTCAGATAGCGGCAGATCTCGAGGATCCCGTCCCGGGGGACGACGGCGGTGATCTCGCCGCGGAATTCGGTCACCTCCAGCGCCGCGCCGGGGAAACGCTCCCTCAGGCTCTCGATCAGGTGACGCGGCGGCGAGGGATCGATGTAGGGCCCTTCCACGCTCAGTCCCAGTCCAGGGCGCCGCGCCGCCAGCAGTAAAGGAAGCCGGCCACGAGAACGCCGAGGAACACCGCCATCTCCCAGAAGCCCGGCAGCCCCATGTCGCGGAACACGGTGGCCCAGGGGTACAGAAAGGCGGCCTCGATATCGAACAGGATGAACAGCATGGCGACCATGTAGAACCGGATGGTGTAGCGCTTGCCGGCCGGCTCGAGGGGATCGACGCCGCACTCGTAAGGACTGAGATCGGTGCGGCTCCCCGGCCGGCGCCCGAGGACGGTCGAGAGGGCCAGAAGCGCGCCCGCCAGGAGGAAGGCCACCATGAGCTGGAGGCCGATCGGTACGTAATCGATCACGCGGTCTCCCCGCTCGTGGCGGTCGCGCCGGGCCTTCGCCGGCGCCCCGGCCACTTCGTGATATTTTTCACAAATACCGGCCCGATCGAACGCGGCATGGCCCGAACGGAAGCCGTCATGCTAGCACCGCGCTTCTCGGAGTGTCAACGCACGCGCACCCCAGACCCCGGTGAGGGGACGCACCGCATCTCGGCTCATACTCGCTCGCGCAGGACGACCCGAGCCTCCCCGCGCGCATGGCGCGGCTCGAAATCGCCGAGCCACGGCGCGTCCCCTCACCGGACCTTCGAGCATCTCAACCTCCGCATGACGAGAATTGTGCTACAGGCGATTCCTTCGAGAAAACCTCTCAACGCGTGCGGCGCGATCACCACGAGGTGAAGCGACACGCGCTGCGGTCGCCGGGTCGTCTGAGACCCTCGCGACGGGGCCCCGCCGCGCGACTTCCAGCGCGGTGGGCGGCGCGAGGGCGAAGCGAGGGGAGGGCTCGCGCAGCGAGCCCGGACCCGTGCCCGGCGGCCGCAGCGCGTGTCGCTTCACCCCGCCGGGACGTTCAGCGTCGCGGCAGGGCCAGGGGAGGGCGGGCGCCGGGGCGACGCAGCCACGACTCCACCTGGGTGGCGAGCGCCGCGGTGCGCTCCGGCCGGGCGGCCGCCAGATCGTCCTCCTCGCCCGGGTCGCGGGCCAAGTCGTACAGTCGATGCCGGCCGTCCGAGGCCCAGTGCAGCTTCTCGCTGCCGACGCGGTAGGCGACGAGGGCGCGGTCGAAGGGGCCGATCCCCGCCTCGGGAAAGCTCTGCCGGATGAGCTCGAGGAACTGGACCGGACGTGAGAACTCGCTGATGATCGCCGGCGTCGCCCTGGGGCCGTCGCGCCGCAGACCGTTCACGCCGGGAAGTGGCAGCGCTTCGCGGGCGGCCGGGTCCTCTCCCGCACCGATGTCCCGGGCGATCCCCGCCAGCCCCAGCAGCGTCGGGTAAAGATCCTGCAGCATGACCGGCTCCTTGATCCGCTGCCCCGCCGCGACCGCCGGCGGATAGCGCACGACCAGGGGGATCCGCAGCAGCTCCTCGAACACGTTCAGCTTGTGATCCAGGAAACCGTGGTTCCCGATCGCCTCGCCGTGGTCGGAGGTGATCACGACCACCGTCTCGTCCAGGATGTTCCTCTTCCTGAAGTGGTCGGCCAGCTGCCCCACCCGGCGGTCGATGTAGGCGATCTCCCCGTCGTACAGGTCGGACAGGATGCCGAGATCCCCCGGCTGCAGACCCCCTAGGCCGAGGACATATTTCACCTCCAGCGGGTGTTTGAAGCGGCGCAGCCGCTCTACGGCGGCCGGGTCGGTCCCCGGCGTCAGGAAGCGGCCTCTCTCCGGCTCGGGCGGGTCGTACGGCAGGTGGGGCTCCAGGTAATTGATGAACATGAAGAACGGCTGGTCCCGGGGGGGGGGCCCCTCCCGCCACTGGAGCCAGTGAGTGACCGCGGAGTTCAGCCGGGAGGCTCCGGCATCCTCCCCGTCCCCCTTCTCGTCCCTCCAGATCTCCTCGTACCTGTCGAAACCCTGGTCGAAGCCGTACTGCCGGCCGACCCAGGGATTGGCCGTGTAGGCCACTGTGCGGTAGCCCGCGTCGTGAAACGCCTCCGCCAGGGTGCGCAGGCGCTCATCCAGCCGAAGGTGGCCGGAGTCGGCGCCATGGGATGAGGGGAAAAGTCCCGTGAACAGGCTGGCGTGGGCCGGAAGGGTCCAGGGGGCCGGGGTCGAGGCCTGCTCATAGACGGCCCCTTCCCGGGCCAGTTTCGCGGTCTCCGGCGAAGTCTGACGCGCGTAGCCGTCGAATGAGAAGCGGTCGGCGCGCGCGGTGTCGATCACGACCAGGAGGACGTTCGGCCGGCCGCCCAGGGAGCACGCGGGGGAACCGAGAACGAGCAGGGTCCCGGCCAGGAGCCCGGCCCGGAGACATCCCCGGACCGGATGGACCCGGCTCATCGACGGCCGGAGCCACCCTGGGCGGCGTGTTCCGCGGACGCGTCGGCCCCGTCGGGCGGCGTCCCCGTCACCGCCAGGCGCCGGCGGTCGAAGGTGAACTGCCGGGGCAGGGAGATGGCTGCCGGCGCGCCGGCCCCGGTCGCTCCGGCCGGCCGGAAATCCACTCCGGGGACATCGCCCAGGCGGGTCTTCGGGCGGTACGGCATGGTCCGGCGCGAGTCGTTGTCCGGCATCCTCATGTTCTTCGCCTCCAGCAGCGTCCCCTGGACCCGTTGCAGCTCGACCAGGGACTTGTTGTAATCGGTGATCGCCGCGTTCTCGCGGCTCTCGGCGGTTCTCAGGTCAGTTTGGAACGACAGGACCTGGAAGGACGTGCTCATGCCGTTCTCGAACTTTTTCTGCTCGGCGGCAAGCTTCTCCCGCTGCAGCCGTGAATTGACCTGGGCCGCCTTGACGCGCTTCAGGTTCGTCTCCACGCTGCGCACGGCGTTGCGCACCTCGACACGCGCCGCCTGCTCCAGCGTCTCCAGGCGATAGCGCGACTGCGCCACCTGATATTCCGCGACGGCGAAATTGGCGTCGGCCAACCGGTTGCCGAGCGGCACGTTCATCGACAGGAGCAGCGACCAATCCGTCTGATTGCGATCCTTGAGGTCCCGGAACGAATCGTGATAGCTCGTCGAGGCGAACCCGAGGTTGCCGTAGGTCCCGGTGAAGTCGAGTCCCCAGCGCTTCTGATTTTTCCGGAAGGCGAGGTTGGCTTCCTGGCTGCCGAGGTCGAGACGCGCCTGCTCCAGGTCGGGGCGGTGCTTCTGCGCGCTGGCCACGGCGGCGTCCATGTCGGGGGCCATCTCGACCAGGGGCGGCGGATCGCTCGGCTGGATCGGCTGGTCCCAGATCGGCGAGCTCTTCGGCACGTTCATGACGCGGCGCAAGGCGTCCTCCGCCGTCCTCACCAGGTTCTCGCCGGTGATCACCGTTTCCTCGCGATCGGCGACGCCGGCCTCGGCCTGGGTGATTTCGATCGGCGCCAGGGTCCCGACCCGCACCTTGATGCGGTTCTCCTCGAGGAAGTCCTGGGCGAGCTTCAGGGCCGCCTGCTGGGTCTTCAGGTCCATGATGGCGAAGTTCAGATCCCAATAGGCCTTCTCGGCCGCGGACAGCGTATCGAGGACCGTCTGTCTGAAACGCGCCTCGTCGATCCCGAGGCTGTTGTGCGCCACGACGATGAACACCTTGTTGGCCGTCTTGCCGAAATTCCGCAGCAGCGGCTGGATGAAGGTGAGGGCATATTGAGCGTTGAAGCCCTTGCTCTGGCTGGACGAGACGCAGTCGCTGTCGGTCACACACAGCTTGAAGGGATCACTGACGCAGGCCCCGGCGGTCGTGTCGCAGGCGTCGAACAGGGTCCTCTTGAGTGAGTCGTCGTTGGCGTTCACGTCGATCCGGTAGCGCCCTCCGGTCAGCAGGGGATCCTCGAAGCGCAGGGTGTAGAGGTGGGCCTTGTCGTTCGAGGAGAAACGGCCGACGAAAGCCGTGAGCCGACTCTGCTCGTCCAGCGAACTCGTGGCGGTGCCGGCGAAGAACGGGTCGAAGAACGATTCCGAGGCGATGACCTTCGACTCGCTCTGCAGCGGGTCGTAGCTTCGCACCACGATGTCCAGGTTGTTCTCCAGGGTCGCCGTGAGGGCGTCCTGCAGGGACAGGACGTAGGGTGGCGCGACGGACGGTTGCCGGCCGGGCGGGGTCTCCGCCGGCGGGGGCGAGGCGGAAGGCGCCTGGGCCATGGCCGCGGGCGCCGCCACGACCGCCAGGAGCGTCAGGATCATCAGAAGAGCCAACGTCGGGCGCGCCACGCGTCGTGTCATCAGGTCACCTCGATCGGTCGTCGCTGCTCACGAAACGGGGGAAGGAACGGATCCTTCCCCCAGCACGAATGCCGGTTCTCTTCCCGCCTGTGTGACCTCTATACGGTCGATCCCGCCGGGAAGTTTCAGCCGGCGTTCACCCGCCGGACGCGCCACCCGGCCCGGGATACAGGTGGCAGGCCACCCAGTGGCCCGGCGTCACCTCCAGGAGGGGCGGCTCCACCCGCGGACAGGCCTCGATGACGCTGGGGCAGCGCGTGTGAAACCTGCATCCGGGCGGGGGCTGGGCGGGCGACGGCGGATCGCCGCGCAGCACGACCCGCTCCC
>DAISWT010000235.1:0-4975 GCA_036826235.1 Acidobacteriota bacterium
TGGGGCGGGGCATCGTCCTCGACTTCTCGAAGCACTTCCAGCGGGTGACCGACGTCGACGAAACGCGCGGCACGGTGCGTGTGCAGCCCGGCGTCGTCCAGGCACAGCTCAATCGGATCCTGCGACGCCGGGGGATGCAGTTCGCCCCGGACCCTTCCTCGGCCCCCTGGTGCACCCTCGGCGGGATGCTGGCGAACAACGCCGGCGGGTCGCACACCATCCGGCACGGCGCCACGCGCGAGAACACCCTGTCGCTGCGCGCCGCCCTCGCCGACGGCACCGTCATCGATACCTCGCCGCTGCCCCTGCCCGGGCAGGGCACCTGGACGCCGGGGCCTCAGGCGCGGCTGGCCTCCGGTCTTCTGGAGATCGTGACTCGCCACCGCGAGGTGATCGACCGCCGTTCTCCAAAGACACGCCGCAACTCCTCGGGATACGCCCTGCGGGAGGCGGTCGACGGGCGGATCGATCTGGCCCAGCTTCTCGTCGGTTCCGAGGGAACGCTCGGGCTGATCCTGGACGCCACCGTGCGCATCGTGCCGATCCCGAAGGCCCGGGCGACGGCGCTCGCGCTGTTCGACGATCTCGAGAAGACGGGTGCCGCGGTGGTCGAGATCCTGAAGTTCGACCCCTCGGCGGTGGAGCTGCTCGACGGAACATTCGTTCAGGTCATCCGCGAGGCCGACCCGAGGACGGGGGCGGCGCTTCCCGACGGGACCGAGGCGATCCTGATCATCGAGGTGGAGGGCGACGAAGCGGGGGAGGTCCAGGATCGCCTGGCGCGTCTGGCGACTCTCCTGGCCGGCCGGCTCGGGCTGGCGACCGAGGTCCGCCGGGCCGCGCGGCCGGAGGACACGGCGCGCATCTGGGCGGTGCGCAAGGCCGCGTCGCCGATCCTGTCGCGCCGGGAGGGGACCCGCCGCAACACGCGATTCATCGAGGACGCCGCGATTCATCCCGAGCAGATGGCCGACTTCGTGCGCGGCCTGCGCGATCTATTGCGCAAGCACGAGCTGCAGGCCGCGATCTTCGGCCATGCGGGCGACTGCAACCTGCACTGCAATCCCATGCTGAACCAGAAGGAGCCGCGCGATCTGGCGCTGATGGGGACCATCGCCGAAGAGTTCACGGATCGGGTCATCGGCCTGGGTGGAACGCTGTCCGGCGAGCACGGCGACGGGCGCCTGCGGACTCCCTACCTGCGCCGCGCCTACGGCCCGCTGGTCGACGCGTTCGAGAAGGTCAAGCGACTGTTCGACCCGCAGGGGATCTTGAACCCCGGTATCATCGTGCACGATGGATCGTACGGGCTGACCGACAACCTCAGGTACGGCGACTCCTACCGGCGCGTCCCCACGGCCACCACGATCGACGA
The DNA here is from genome assembly GCA_036826235.1 of Acidobacteriota bacterium. Classification (GTDB taxonomy): domain Bacteria; phylum Acidobacteriota; class Polarisedimenticolia; order Gp22-AA2; family Gp22-AA2; genus Gp22-AA3. The sequence goes on from DAISWT010000235.1 coordinate 1,376, forward strand.
CGCGGCGTGGCAGCGGGAGATTGAGAAGTGTCACGGCTGCGGCGCCTGCCGCAACTATTGCCCCGTCGCCGCCGCCACGGGGGACGAGGCGGCGACCGCCCGGGCCAAGGCGAATCTCCTGCGCGCGGTCATCTCGGGGCGGCTCGAGGCCGGCGTGATGGCGACCTCCGAGTTCAAGGCGGTCATGGATCTGTGCGTCAACTGCCAGCTGTGCCACTCGGAGTGCCCGACCGCCATCGACATCCCGGGGATGGCCGTGATGGCGAAGGAGATTTACATCCGGTCGCGCGGCAAGAACGTGACCGAGCGGGTACTCACGAACCCCGGTCCGATGCTGCGCTTCGGCACGATGTTTGCGCCGCTGGCGAATGCGGCGCTGCGCTCCGCGCCGGCGCGCCGTCTAATGGCGGCCGCCACCGGCATCGCGGCGGCGCGCCAGCTGGCGCCGTTCGATCCGGAGCCGCTCCGGCCCCGCATTCCAGCGGTCGATCCCGAGGGACGCAAGGTCGCCTACTTTCACGGCTGCTTCGGCGGCTACCAGGACGTGGAGGGCGAGGGGAGGGCGGCCGTCGAGCTGCTCGAGGCCCTCGGCTGCAGCGTGGCGATCCCTCCGCAGGAGTGCTGCGGCATCGCCGCCATCACCTACGGCCATCTGGACGACGTGCGATCCTCGGCCGAGCGCAACGTGGCGGTTCTCCTGGATCTGGCGCGACGCGGCTATGAGGTGCTCTACAGCGCCCCGTCCTGCGGCCTGGCGCTGGTCGAGGACTACCCGCGTCTTCTCGGGACGCCCCAGTCGGAGGTCCTGGCCCGCCACATCCGCGACATCCACGAGTACGTCCTTGAGATGCTGGAGGCCGATCCGGGGCTGCGCGCCCGGCTGAAGCCGGTGCCGATCCGACTCACCTATCACAACCCGTGCCATATGCAGGCGCGCGGTCTCGGGGACGCGGTGGTCCGCCTTCTGTCCCTGGTGCCGGGGGTCGAGGTCGTGCCCATCGTGCAGGACCACTGCTGCGGCATCGCCGGGACATTCGGGATGAAGGAGAAGAACTTCACCCTGTCGATGCACATGGGCCGTCCCCTGTTCGAGAGCATCGAGCAGACCGGCGTCGGCGTGGTCGCCACGGGATGCGGCACCTGCAAGATCCAGATCGAGCAGGGCGCCGGTTTGCCGGTGATCCACCCGGTGAGGATCGTGCACGACTCGTTGCTTGGCGGCCCGCTGCCGCCCCGCGTCGCCGCCGTCGCCACGGTCCGCGGGTGCGCTCCGGCGGCGACCGAGGCGCCGCGCGACGACGCCTCCGCCTGCCCCGAATAGCGGGCTGCCGGGGCGATACGGAATCTGTCGATGCGGAATCTTGACTTGACGGCCTGCCTGGCCTATATTCCCCGGCTCGCCCCGCCACGGACCACGCGGACCTCGAGATGCGCCGCCGCCGTTCGTTGTGCCCCCGGAGAGAGCGTCCATGACGGATTACCGGCCGACCCGCCTGACCATCGACCCGACGGCGTTCGTCGCCCCGGGCGCCACCCTGGTGGGCGAGGTGAGCGTGGGCCGCAATGCCTCGGTGTGGTTCAACGCCACGGTCCGGGGCGACATGGAGCCGATCGCGATCGGGGCCGAGAGCAACGTCCAGGATGCCTGCGTGGTGCACGTCGACCGCGGGCGGCCGACGCGCATCGGCGACCGGGTTACCCTGGGACACGGAGCGATCGTGCACGCGTCCGTGGTGGAGGACGACGTTCTCGTCGCCATGAAGGCGGTCGTCCTGAGCGGCTGCCACATCGGGCGTCACTGCCTGGTCGGCGCGGGCGCGGTGATCCCCGAGGGGACCCGCGTCCCCGCGGGGTCCCTGGTGCTGGGTGTACCGGGGCGCGTGGTCCGGCCGCTGCGCACGGACGAGATCGAGAGAATCCACGCCAACGCGCGCGCCTACGTGGAGTTGTCGCGGGCCTATCGGGACGGGGTGGTCGGGGTGCCCAAGAGGGAGGACGAATGACCGGCAAAGACCGGGCGATGCTCGCGGACGCAGCCCGTCGCCTCCAGCCCCTCATGGACCCGGCCCGCACCGCGGCGCTCACGACCCACGTCACGCCCGACGGCGACGGCATCGGTGCGGAGCTCTGCCTGCTCGGCTACCTCAGGTCGCGCGGAATCGAGACACGCATCATCAACACGGAGCCGCTGCCCGCGCGGTACCGCTTCCTCGACCCGGACGGCTGCGTCGAGGTGTTCGAGCGCGGGCGCCACGAGGAGTACCTGCGCGACGCCGACCTCATCTTTATGCTGGACAACTCGGCGACCTCCCGCATGGGGCCGCTCGAGCCGGCCATTCGGGCGTCACGCGCCACGACGATCTGCATCGACCATCACAATGTCATCGAGACTTTCTGGAAGGTGAACATCATCGACCCGGACGCGTGCGCCACCGGTGAGCTGGTGTTCCAGATCATCAAGGCGATGGGAGGACAAATCGACCGGAACGCGGCGCAGGCCGCCTACGTGTCGATGGTGACCGACACGGGGTACTTCCGTTTCTCCAAGACGTCACCGCGCTGCCACGAGGCGGCCGCGGAGTTGCTGGCGGCCGGCGTCGATCCGCCGCGGGTGTACGCGGAGGTCTACGAGCGGAACACCGCGGCGCTGATGCGCCTGGGCGGCGTCGCACTGGCCGATCTCCGACAGGAGGAAGGAGGCCGGCTCGCCTGGATCCGCCTGACGCGCGAGCAGGTGCAGCGCTGCCAGGCGGAGCTCGAGGACACCTCCGACATCGTCAACGACCTGCTGACGATCGACGGCGTCGTCATGGCGGTGCTGTTCAAGGAGCTCGATGGGGACAGGACCAAACTCTCCTTCCGCAGCAAGGGGAGCCTGGACATCAATCGCCTCGCGGCGCGCTTCGGCGGCGGCGGCCACACCAATGCCGCCGGCGCGATCGTGGCGGGCGGCCTCCAGGAAGCCATTCAACGGGTCCTGCCGTCCTGCCGCGAGCTCCTCAACCAGCCGGCGTGAACGGCCCGCCGCACACTCCCGATCCGGCCGTCGCTCTGCCGCCCCTCGTCCTGCGCAGCCGCCCTCTTCCCCGCTATCTCTGGCTCACGGCCGCGCTCTACTTCCTCCTGACCGGCACGGTCTTCCTGGCGCGCGGCCTGGACGGTTCCGCCCCGGGGAGGCTGCTGGTCTGGCGCGGCGCGCTCGGCCTGCTCATCGGGGGTTGCGCCGCCTACTTCACCGCCCGCTACTGCTTCTCACGAGTCATCATTGACGAGCGGGGATTCACGCTGCGTGGCCCGCTCGCAGAGACCGTGGTGTCCTGGAGGGCGGTGATCGATTGGCGCCGCAGGCCCCGCGCCGGCGGTCTGGCCCCGAACCTTCTGATCGTCTACGGGGATGGCAGGAGGCGCCTGTTCGTTCCGCTCCTCTACGAGGAGAGCCAGGCGCTCGAGGTCGGTCTGGCGCAGCGCGGATTCCCACGCTACTGAGCGGGAGCCGCGATCAGGGGAGGCTGTCGAGCGGCGGGAAGCCGAGGACGCCCATGAAAATGTCGTTGAAGTCCTCGCGGCCGCTGAGCTCGATGTACTCGACGCGGGACGGCA
>DAISWT010000236.1:0-4967 GCA_036826235.1 Acidobacteriota bacterium
GAGAGGCCGTGCATCTGGCGCGCGGCGCGGTTGAACAGCGTCAGGACGCCGCGGGCATCGCAGGCCACGATGCCCGCCTCGACGCTGTCGAGGATCGCGCGCAGGAACTGCTGCTCGTTCTGCAGCGCCTCCTCGGCCCGGCTCCGCTTGCGGCGCTCCTCCGCCTCGTCCAGGGCACGGCGCGCGGCGGGCGCCAGGCGCGTCAGCCGTTGTTTCAGGACGTAGTCGGTTGCGCCCGCCTGCAGGCTGTCGATCGCCGTCTCCTCCCCGAGGGTCCCGGACACGATGATGAACGGGACGTCCGGGGAGCGCTCCCGGGCAATCTTCAAGGCCGTGAAGCCGTCGAACGCCGGCAGCGAGTAATCGGACAGGATCAGGTCGAAGCGGCCGCGCTCGAGCGCGGCGGCGAAGGCCGCGCGGTCGGAGACCACCTCCACCACGCAGTCCACGCCGCTCGCCTCCAGGGCGGAGCGGATCAGCTCCACGTCGTTCGGATCGTCCTCGACGTGCAGGATGCGCAGCTGTCTCCCGGCATCGGCGGGCGCTTCGGGAAGGGGCTCGATCATCGGCCTCAAGGGGCCCGCCGCGCGCTGCCGGGCGGCGGCTGGTTGAGCACCGCCCAGAACAGTCCGAGGTTCTTCACGGCGTTGATGAAGGAGGGTGAGGAGCCGGGGGTGTGCCGACCGGCCTGGACGATGACCTCGGCGGCGCACAGGCATACTCCGGCGATCGCCCCCGCGACCTTGAACCGGAGCGTCGATCCCTTGCGCCAAGCAGAGAATCGGACGAAGGGGGATGGTGTGGTGATGTTCAGGCCCTCGCCGCGAAATTCCTACGGTCCACGCGACCCACCGGCCAATATTGTGTGTGGATCAGGCAAGTCAAGGACCGCTTCCATCGACGGCGCGGGCGGGCCTGCATCACAAAATCGTCATCCCCCGAGGCTCGCGGCGGGACGGCGCAGTCGCTCGGGGCCGAGCCACTCGAGGAGCGGCGTGGTCATGAAAGTGGTGGCGAACGCCATGATCACCATCATCGAGAACAGCGCCGGTGAGATCACGCCGGCGTCGAGACCGATGCCCAGGATCACCAGCTCCATCAGACCCCGGGTGTTCAGCAGGCCGCCCAGTGCCAGCGCCTCGCGCCACGGCATTCCCATGAGGCGGGCGGAGAAGGCGGCGCCGCCGAACTTGCCGGCGACCGCCGCCGTCACGATCAGCAGGCAGTCGAGCCACCCTCCGGCGCCGCTCAAGAGCCGCACGCTCGTCTTCAGTCCGGTCAGCGAAAAGAACAGCGGCAGGAGCAGGACGATCGTTCCCTCGAATCTCTCTTCGAGGGCGCGCTGGAAGCGAGCGTCCCTCGGCATGACCGCCCCGAGCAGGAAAGCGCCGAAGAGCGCGTGGATGCCGAGGCGGTCCGTGAGCCAGGCGGCGCCCGCCACGAGGACGAGAACAAGCGCCAGAAGGTCGGGTGTGAGCCGGCCGCGGCGGCAATGGATCCGTTCGAGCGTCCGCAGGGCGGGGCGCGCGCCGAAGAACATCAGCAGGACGTACGCCGCCAGCCCGACGGGGATCAGCCAGGGGGTCGCCGCGTGCCCCGGGGCACGCACCAGAAGGAGCACGGCGGCGAGCAGGCACCAGGCGACGACGTCGTCCACGGCCGCGCAGGCGATCGCCACCGCACCGACGCGACTGCCCAGGAGCCGCTTCTCCGCCAGGATGCGCGCCAGCACCGGAAACGCGGTCACGCTCATGGCCGTGCCGAGGAACAGCGCGAACGCCGCGAAGTCGGCGCCGTCCCGCGCGGGCCCGTGCGGCAGATGGAACGCCAGAGCGACACCGAGCGCGAACGGCAGCGCGATGCTCGAGCCGCTGGCGGCGATCGCCATCCGCCCCTGCCGGCGCAGCTCGCCGGTATTCAGCTCGAGGCCGATCAGGAACATGAACAGCACCAGCCCGATCTGGCTCAGCAGCTCCAGAAGACCGAGACTCTCGGCAGGGAAGAGCGAGGCCGACAGACCGGGAGCCATCCAGCCGAGACACGACGGTCCCAGAAGGAGGCCGGCCGCCATCTCTCCGACGACCTTCGGCTGTCTGATTCTGGAGAAGATCCATCCGACCAGGCGCGCCAGGACGAGGATGACGACGATCTGGGCGAGCAGGATCGATAGACGCGGCATGCGGGGGCGCGCTTACGGGATCTCGATGAGGCCGTCGCTGACCAGCACGGAGGAGCCGCCGACGCGCGTCTCGGTGATCGCGCCGCTCGTCTTCTCGGCCTCGACCTCGAGGAGGCTCGGGCGGCCCATCTCGAAACCCTGCTCGACGACCCAGCGCAGCGTGCCGTCGCGCCGGGTGTCGCGCACGCCGAGATAACCCGCCAGGGCGGTGCCGGCGCTGCCGGTCGCGGGGTCCTCCGCGACGCCGACCGCGGGGCCGAACATGCGGGCGCGCAGGTGGTGCTCCCGGTGTTCCGGATCGAAGGCGAACAGGTACAGATGGGGCGACCAGGACCGCGCCAGCACCCTCTCCCAGACGTCGAGGCGCAGGTGCGCGCGTCCGACCGCGCCCCGGTCGCGCAGCGGGACGAACAGGAACGGCAGGCCGCACGACACCGCCTGCGGGCCATTCGGCGCGTCGAGCACGTCCGCCTCGTCGAGCGACAGCATGGCGGCGAGATCGGTCCGCGCCGGGGTGGGCGGTCCGAACTCCGGCGGCCGCGGCGCCCGGAGCCGCGCGGAGACCGGACGGCCGTCGCGCGCCCGGACAGAGACCTCGACCGGACCCACGCCCTCCTCGAGGACGATGTGCGTCGTCTCCCCCTCGAGCGCGATCTCTCCGATGGCCGCCAGGACGTGCGCGGTGCCGATCGTCGGATGACCGGCGAACGGGAGCTCGGCGTTCGGCGTGAAGATGCGGATGCGCCGGGTGTGCCGCGACGACTCGGGCGGCAGGACGAAGACCGTCTCCGAGAAGTTGAACTCCCGGGCTGTGCTCTGCATCTGGACGGTCGTCAGGCTCCGCCCGTCCGGGAGGACGGCGAGCTGGTTGCCTCCGAAGATGCGGTCGGTGAAGACGTCGGCGGTCAGGAAACGATGGCGCATGTCGGTCGGCCGTCGGTCCAATCCGGAGCCGCCAGACTAGCGCCGCCGGTTCGTCGCGTCAAGCGCACGCACGGTCCGTCCGGAATCGTGCACGGGACTTGACGCCGGGAATGGACGGCGCAAGAATCCTGGAATCCGGAAATCCGCAAGACAACAGGCGTGCGCCTCGCGACCCCAAGGGACCCCAAGGGCGGGAGCGCGCTCGGCCGGTTCCAGGCGCGCGTCGACCTGGACGGGTTCTTCGTGATCTGCGATTACACCGAGGAGCGCGGCGGCCAGGTCGCCTACCGCGGGCACGGCGTCTTCGGGTACGACCCGCAGCAGAAGACTTACACGATGAACTGGTTCGACTCGATCGGCCCGGGCAGTCCCGCTCCGGCGCGCGGCAAGTGGGAGGGGAACCAGCTGATGTTCGAGAACTCCCACCCGCGAGGACACAGCCGCTCATCTATACCTTTGAAGGGAACGATCGCTATACCTTCAAATTGGAAAACTCCACGGATGGCAAGAGCTGGACGCCGATGATGGAGGGGGAGTACACGCGACGATAGGCCGGCACGACCGGTCGTCAGGGCGGGAGCGGCCGCAGCGTGACGAGGGTCGCTCCCCATCCGCCGGCGTCCTCGGAGGCCGTCCGGAAGGACGCCACTTCCGGCAGCCTGCCCAGCAGCGACAGGACCGTCCGCCGCAGCGCCCCGGTGCCCTTGCCGTGCACGATGCGGATCTGTAGAATGCCGCGCTCGCGGCAGGCCGCCAGATAATCGGTCACCAGGTCCCTGACCTCGGCCGGCTGGAAAGCGTGCAGGTCGAGGGTGCCGTCGATCGGAAGATCGACGGCGGCCGGCTCGTCCTCCGGGCGGCTCTCGTCGCTCATCACGTCACCTCCCGCAACAGTACCACCGCCCCGCGGCGCTGTCACCGACGGGCGGCGCTCTGTTATCCTGGGCGGCCCTGGCGGGGAGAGACATGCGCATCGACCTGTTCAAGATGGAGCGGACGCAGTGCCTGTACGAGAACGAGGTGGAGCACAATCTGTCCGAGAGCGGCGTCCTGCCGATGCGGGTGCAGGAGCTGCTGGACGGCTCGCCCGATCCGGGCTGGCTCGGCGCGGCCCGGCTGAAGTACCCCGCCTCGCGCGGTTCGGAAACTCTGCGCGACCGCATCGGGCAGTTCTACGGCGGCGCCACGCGCGACAACGTCATGGTGACGAACGGCGGGTCGGAGGCCAACTACGTCTGCTTCTGGGGCCTGCTGGAGCAGGGCGACCGCGCCGCCGTGCTGATCCCGAACTACTTCCAGACCCGGGGGCTGGCCCGCGCCTACGGCGGTCGCGCCGACGCCTTCCGACTGGTCGAGCGCCGCGCCGGCGGCGCGCGCTGGGTGCTGGACACGGAGAGCCTGGAGCGTGCCGTGACGCGCCGCACGAGGCTGATCCTCGTGACCAACCCGAACAACCCGACCGGCGCGGTCCTGACGGAGGAGGAGATGGACGCGGTGGTGCGGGCCGCCCGCCGAGCCGGCGCCTGGATCGTCTCGGACGAGGTCTACCGCGGCGCCGAGGTGTCCGGCCCGACCTCGCCCACGTTCTGGGGCCGCTACGACAGGGTGCTGGTCACCGCGGGATTGTCGAAGGCGTTCGGTCTTCCGGGTCTGCGCACCGGCTGGATCGTCGGCCCGGCGAGGACCATCGCGAGGCTCTGCTCGTATCACGACTATCTGACTCTGACGCCGACGTACCTGTCGGACCGTTTCGCGGAGATCGTCATGGAGCCGGCGCGGCGCGAGGCGATCCTGGCGCGCACCCGCGGCATCATCCGCGCCAACCTGCCGGCGCTCGAAGAGTGGATCCACGCGCAGGGCGAGC
>DAISWT010000237.1:0-4946 GCA_036826235.1 Acidobacteriota bacterium
CCCGCGAGGCGGACGCCGACAAGGCGGTCGCCATCCTGGACGCCGCGTTCGCGGCGGCCGGCTAGAGAGCGCGCCGGCCGGCGCGCCCTACGCCACTTTCAGGTGGTGATCGATCTGCTGCAGCGAGTCGTTGAGCTTCGGCTGCAGGTCGCGCAGGCGGTCCAGCAGGGTCTTGCGGAAGAACAGGTAGCGCTTCTCCGACGCCTCCGAGGGGCGGGCCAGCCTCTCGAAATACGCCTCGAGCAGGTTCTGGTACAGATCGTTGGCGGCCCAGATCCGGTTGTAGGACGACAGGATCGGATGGACCAGCTCGACGTCCATGTTGTCGAGCAGCGACGAGTTGACCGACACCTTCCAGGCCGAGACCTCGAACAGCGGGTACGGCAGGTTCCCCTTAGGCAGCTCCTGGAGGGCGGCCACCAGGGAGGTGGTGTTCCTCTTCAGCTCCCTCTCGATGAACTCCAGGAACTTCCGGCGCTGCCCCTTCGCCTTGCGCTTCTCCGAGTAGTGTCCGACGACGCTCGTCAGGACCAACCCGAAGATCAGGGCCAGCAGCATCCCGGCGAGCATGTTCGAGATGAAGTTCACCCAGAAATCGTAGTCGGACAGGATGGCGCTCAGCATGGAACCCATACTGCGGTCAAAAATAGTCCCGGAGCGCGGGAAAGCAAGGCGGGGGGCCGGAGAAACGGGTGGAGGCGGCGATCGGAATCGAACCGATGTATCGAGGTTTTGCAGACCTCTGCCTTACCGCTTGGCTACGCCGCCAGCCCGCGAACCTGATTGACCGGGTGGCGCGAGATTCTACAAGGCGTGCCGGAGGGTGTCAATCCGGCCGTGGCCCGGAAAGCAGAAGGCCGGCTCCGACGGGAGCCGGCCCGGATGTTGGAGCGGGAAACGGGAGTCGAACCCGCGACTTCAACCTTGGCAAGGTTGCACTCTACCACTGAGTTATTCCCGCTCACGCCCGGGAGCGCCGGGCGCGACCTGTGATCTTACAGAGCGCTTCGCGCGACTGTCAAGAAGACGAGACGTCGAAGGCGTTCCGGATCAGCCGGATGCTGAGGGCGCCCGCGGGCCCCTCCATCACCTCGACGACGTCGAACCTGCAGGCGATGTCGCCGACGCGGAGGCGCGCCAGATAGAGCGCGGCGGTCCGGACGATCCGGGCGCGCTTTCTGCGATCGACTGCCTCGGCGGGCCACCCGCAGCGAAGCGACGTGCGCGTCTTCACTTCGATGAAGACGATTGCGTCGCCGTCCCGGGCGATGAAGTCGATCTCCCCGGCGCGGGTCCTGTACCGGCGCTCCAGGATGCGGTAGCCGAGGGACAGGAGGTGCCGACCGGCGGCCTCTTCGCCCCGGCGGCCGAGCCCGGTCCGGTTGTCCGCCGGGGAGGCGTAGGGCGGGGTCTTCTCGGAGAGGCGCGTGCCGGCCGTCATCACGGTTCGTCCTCCTGCAGATCGAAGCCGTCATCCGGCGGCTGCTGCGGGCGTCTTCCCGGCGCCATCAGGCCGCGCCGCGGTCCGGCTCCCATCGCCTCCTGCATTCGGCGCTGCATGAGGCGCCTGATGCGCCCCTCGAACAACACCAGGCGTCCCTGCTGCCGGGGCGTGAGGCTGCCATCGATGGCGCCGCGAAGCTCCCCTTCCCTGTGAAGGTAGTCTTCGTCGATCGCCCGCACGTCCTTGAGAGCCCGGGCGATCTCCTGGTCGCCCGCGGTTCCGTCGAGAAGCAGCGATCGGAGGCGGGCCATGGCGGCCCGCCTCTTCATGGCGTGGTCGGTGCGCGTCTGCATCAACTCGGTGAAGCGCGGCAGCACCTTCGCCTCCTGCTCCTCCGTCAGGTGCAATGCCTCACGCATGCGCGCGATGACCACCTCCTGGACCGCCCGCCGCACCTCCTCCGGGCGCGCCCGCGGTCCCGGGGACATCCGGCGGGGCAGGGGCCGTTCCTCCTGGGCCCGCGCGGGCGCGGCCGTCGCCAGGACGAGCGCGCCGAGAAGCAGCGCGGGCACCCATCTGTTTCTGACGCTGTTCATCGCTGCAACGCCTCCATCTCCTCCCTAACCTTGCGTGTCCAGCAGATCTTCGGAGAGCGAGTGGTCGTCGTCCGGCGACAGCTGGCCGAGGGCGTCCGCGCCCTCGAGCGGCTGAGCCGGCGCCACCTCGTCCAGGATGACCTCCAGGTCGCGAGGAGCCTGCCCCTCGGACGCCGCCTGCCGGAGCAGCGCGTCGAGGTGTGCCTCGGCCTCGGCGACGGACGGTACGCGCGCCGTGGATGGCGGCGGGGCGGCCGGATGGCTCGCTGTAACCTCCTCGGGTGCCGGTGGGGACGACTGACCCTCGCCGGTCACCGGTGCCGCTCTTTCGACGGCAGGTCCTTCCGCGATCTGACGCGGCGGAACCTCGTGACGCGGACGGAGAAGGGCCAGGGCGGCGACCAGCACGGCCGCGGCCGCCAGCGCCGCCAGGCGCAGCGTGCGCCGGCGCCTCTCGGAGGCGGCGATGCGTGTCCGCAGACGTCCGCCGAACGAGGACCAGTACGGGGCGCCGGGGTCAGGCGGATCCTCCGTCTTGAGCAAGGACAGCGCCCGGCGGATGTTTTCCTCCTCCGCCGCGCAGACCGGACAGGCGCGCACGTGGCTGTCGAGCTCCCGGCGGGCTTCCGGTTCCATCTCCCCGGAGAGCACCTGCGCGGCCCAGTCGCGCGCTTTCCGACAGCCCGGCGTCGTCATGCCTCTCCGTCCTGCGCGCCCGCGGCCGGAGCGAGGCGCGCCTTGAGGTTCCGCACCGCCTGGAAGAAGGTCGCCTTGGCGGTGCCGATTGACATGCCGGCCGCTTGGGCGATCTCCGTGAACTTCATCCCCTCGTAGACCTTGAGGACCAGGACCTGCCTCTGGCGGGGAGGCAACCCCCCGACTGCCTTTCGCACCTGGCGTTTGAGCGCCGTGTCCGGCCCGTCCGCGTCGTTTCGCGGCTCGGGGGCGTGCTCCAGGGGCACCGATGTCGCCCGCCCTCGACGGACGTCGAGCGCCAGGTTGATCACGATGCGTGTGATCCAGGTGCGGAAGGTGGCCTCGCCCCGGAAACCACGCAGACTCCGGTAGGCCCTCAAGAAAGCCTCCTGCGCGACATCGTCCGCTTCCTCGTGGCTCCCCAGGAGCCGGTAGGCGAGGCGGTAGACTCCCTGACGGTGACGCACGACCAGGCCGTCGAAGGCGGACTCGTCGCTTTGCAGAAACCGGTCCACGAGCCTTTCGTCATCGTCTTGACGATCCGGGCCAACTTCCATCGCCTCCTCTGAGATATAGACCCTCCGCAGCCTCGGGCGGTTTAGCCCGCGAGCGATATCTCATGCGCTCTTGCGCTTCCAGCGCACACCCTGCGGAGTGTCCTCGAGCACGATGCCGCGCCTCAGCAGGTCGTCGCGGATGCGATCGGACTCCGCGAAGTTCCGCTGGGAGCGCGCCTCGGCCCGCCGGCGGATGAGGTCCTCGATCTCCGCGTCGAGGTCGGCTCGCTGCCCGGGTTCGATGCCGAAAATCCTTCCGAAGGCATGGAGGACCTCCCGCACCGCTTCCAGGTCCTCTGTGCCGAACCGGCCGGTGTCGAGCGTGGTGTGGGTCTCCCTGACGAGATCGAACAGATGACCGAGCGCCCCGGCGGTATTCAGGTCGTGATCGAGGTCTTCGAGCATCCCCTGGAGCCGCTCCCTCGCCTTGACGGCCAGATCTCCGGCCCCCTCTGTGTTGTGAGCCGCTCCGAACTGCCCGAGACGGAGCGCCAGATCTTCGAGGCGGGCCAGCGCCGCCTGGCTCTGCGCCAGGCCGTCGAAGGTGAAGTTGAGCGGCTTGCGGTAGTGCACGGAGACCAGGTGGTAGCGGACGACGCGCATGTCGTAGCCGCGGGCGGCGAGATCGCGGAGGGTGAAGAAGTTGCCCCGGGACTTCGACATCTTCTCGCCGTCCACGACCAGGTGCGCGGCGTGCATCCAATAGCGCACGAACGGCTTACCGGTCGCCGCCTCACTCTGGGCGATCTCGTTCTCGTGGTGCGGGAAGATGTTGTCTACGCCGCCGGTATGGATGTCGAAGGTTTCTCCGAGCAGCTTCATCGACATCGCCGAGCACTCGATGTGCCACCCCGGGCGGCCGGGGCCGATCTCCGTCTGCCAAAACGGCTCGCCGTCCTTGGGCGCTTTCCAGACGGCGAAATCGCGCGGGTTGTCCTTTTCGTACTCGTCGGAATCGATGCGCGCCTGCCCCTCGCCCGCGGCCGTGTCGAGACGCGACAGCCGCCCGTAACCCGGATATGTCGCAATCTTGAAGTAGAGCGAGCCGCGGCTCTCGTAGACGTGCCCGCGCTCGATCAGCTTCGCGACCAGCCGCGCCATGTCCGGAATGAAGGCCGTGGCGCGCGGGTAATGCTCGGCCTTCTCGATGCCCACGAAGAACGCGTCGATGTAGCGGCGCGTGTAGTCCTCGAGCGTGATTCCCGCGGCGCGCGCGTTGGCGATCGTCTTGTCATCCACGTCGGTCAGGTTCATCGCCTGGGTGACCCGGTAGCCGCGGAATTTCAGGAAGCGCCGCAGCAAGTCTTCCCAGAGGTAGGTCCTGAAGTTCCCGATATGGGCGTAGTCGTATACCGTCGGGCCGCAGGTGTAGAGACGCACCTCGCCGCTGCGGAGAGGGACGAATTCGTCCTCCTGACGCGTCAGGGTGTTGTAGAAGCGAATGGCCATGAGCCTCAGCAGAAGGCGCGCCGGGCGGGGAGTCTAGCGCGCCCACCTGGAAGGTGTCAACGAAAGGGAACGAATCGGAGGCGGGAGCGGCCCGGGCCCGGATCCGCTCGCGCGGGCGGGCCCGGGCCCGCGACTCAGAACTCGAACTGCAGGCCGATCTGGAACCGGCGGCCGAAGCGGCGTTCCGAATCGATCTGCAGGGCG
>DAISWT010000238.1:0-4894 GCA_036826235.1 Acidobacteriota bacterium
CGGCATGTGCGGGCGGGCCTACTCGCCACGCTTCCTGTTCATGTGGCCGAACGCCCGCATCAGCGTCATGGGGAAGGAGCAGGCGGCCGGCGTGCTGCTCACGGTGCAGCAGGAGCAGCGGGCCCGCCGCGGCGGTGCGCCGCTGAGCGCGGCGGAAGCCGATGCATTCACGCGGCCGATCCTGGAGAGCTACGAGCGCGAGGGGAGCCCCTACTACTCCTCGGCGCGGCTATGGGACGACGGCGTCCTCGACCCGCCGGAAACCCGGCGCGTCCTGGGACTGTGCCTGTCGGCCTGCCTGAACGCCCCGATCGAGCCGTCGCGCTTCGGCGTGTTCCGGATGTAGCCGGTGGGCGCCCGGCCGATCCACCGGCTCCTGATCGCCAACCGCGGCGAGATCGCCGTCCGCATCGCCCGGGCGTGCCGGAATCTCGGCATCGTCCCGGTCGCCGTCGCCAGCGAGGCCGATCGCGGCGCCTTCCACACCCGGGTCGCGGCCGAGACCGTCTTCATCGGGCCGGCCGCGCCCGCCGAAAGCTACCTGGACATCGATCGTCTGGTGGGAGCGGCGCGCGAGCGGCGCTGCGACGCGGTCCATCCGGGCTACGGCTTCCTGTCGCAGAACTCCCGATTCGCCGAGGCGGTCGAGGGCGCCGGTCTGATCTTTGTCGGCCCGCCACCGCAGGCGATGCGGCTGATGGGAGACAAGATCGCCTCCCGGCGGGCCATGGCTGCGGCCGGTGTGCCCGTCGTCCCGGGCTACGAGGGGGCGGGCGATGAGAGCGAGGAGGTGTTCGGGGACGAGGCGGGGAGGATCGGATACCCGGTCCTGGTGAAGGCGGCGGGCGGCGGGGGAGGGCGCGGTATGCGGGTGGTCCACACGCCGGAGGAATTGAGGCCGGCCCTCGACAGCGCCCGTCGGGAGGCGCTCAAGGCCTTCGGCGACCCGCGGCTGTTTCTGGAGAAGGTCGTCGAGGACGCGCGGCACATCGAGATGCAGATCCTGGCCGACGCCCACGGCCGGTACGTGCACCTGTTCGAACGTGAGTGCTCCATCCAGCGCCGCTTCCAGAAGATGGTCGAGGAATCCCCTTCTCCGCTGGTCGACGCGGGGTTGCGCGCGCAGATGGGCGACGCCGCGATCGCCGCCGCCCACGCCTGCGGCTACGTCAACGCCGGAACAGTCGAGTTCCTCATCGGTCGCGACCGCCGCTTCTTCTTCCTGGAGATGAACACCCGCATCCAGGTCGAGCACGGCGTGACCGAGCTGGTGACCGGCGTGGACATCGTGCAGGCGCAGATCCGCATCGCGGCCGGCGAGCCGCTGCCGCTGCGGCAGCGTGACGTCCGGCAGGAAGGGCACGCCCTCGAGTGCCGGGTGAACGCCGAGGATCCGTCCCGCGAGTTCGCCCCGTCCAGCGGGCGGGTGCTGCTCGCCTGCTTCCCCGGGGGTCCCGGGATCCGGGTGGACGCCGGCGTCGAGACGGGCGACCTCGTGAGCCCCTACTACGATTCCCTGATCGCCAAGATTCTGGTGCACGCCGGCGAACGCGCCGCGGCCCTCGCGACCATGGACGAGGCCCTGGCGCGTACGGCGGTGCTGGGGGTGGAGACCAACGTGCCGTACCTGCGGGCGATCCTGGCGCACCCGGCCTTCCGCGCCGGGGAGGCCACCACCGAGTTCACGGCGCGCGAGCTCGGCGGGTGGAGACCGGCTGCCGGCCCCGTTCCGGACGAGACTCTCGCCGTCGCCGCCCTCGCCGAGGCCCTGGGCGCGACGTCCGGGTCCCGCGCCGGGGCCGGCGCACACGCCGGGGCGGCGGGCGACGACGATGCGGACGCTTACAGCCCCTGGGCGCGCGCCGATCACTTCCGCCCGGGGGCGCGCTGATGGTGCTGCGTTTCAGGGCCGGCGAGACCGTGCACACTGTGCGTGTCGAGCGGTCCGGTGAGGGCTATCGCGTCACGGCGGGGGAGCGCACGCTCGCGATGTCGGTGGCTGGCGCGCACGGCCCGCGTCTCGATCTGATCGTCGACGGCCGACCGGTCCAGGCGTTCGTCGCGGCCGCGGGCAATCGGAGGTTCGTCAAGGTCGGCGGCGCGGATCCGGTCACCCTCGAGAGCCTCCCGACCCAGGAATCGCCCGCCCGCCCGAGCATTCCCGGCGAAGAGACCCTGATCGCCGCCATGGACGGTCTGGTGACCTCGGTCCTGGCCAAGGAAGGCGACCAGGTGCGGGCGGGGACCCCTCTCGTGGTCCTGGAGGCGATGAAGATGGAGATCCGGGTGGTCGCGCCGTTCCCTGGGCGGGTCAAACGAGTCGCGTGCGCGCCGGGGGACGTGGTCGAGCGCGGGCGCATCCTGATCGAGCTGGAGGCTTCAGCCTAGGACGCCGGCGGCGCGGGCGCGGGCCAGGATCGCCTGCGCGGCGCGCACCATCGGCATGTCCACCATCCGGCCGTCCAGCACGAAGACACCCGTCCCGCGCGCCTGCTGGCGGGCGTGCTCCTCGATGAGACGCCGCGCCCGGCCGACTTCCTCGGCCGTCGGGGTGAACACCGACTGGATCGGGGCGATCTGCTTCGGATGGATCGCCAGCTTGCCGGCGTAGCCGAGGGACAGCCCCTCGCGGGTCTCGGCGACCAGCCCCGCCTCATCCGCGAGATCGACGAACGGCGTGTCGATCGCGTGCAGGCGGCGTGCGGCCGCGTGGATCGCCACGGCGCTGCGCGCGCACAGGATCTCGCGTCCCTCGCGCGTCCGGACGGCGCCCATGTCGCCGCACAGGTCCTCGGCCCCGAACATGAGGGCCTCGAGACGCGGGTCGCTCCCGGCGATCTCCGCGAGGCGGACGACGCCGGACGCCGACTCGATGATGGCCAGGATGCGGATCGTCCCGGGGGCGAGGCGATGCCTGCGCTCGACCGCGGCCAGCCGCCGGCCGAACCTCTTGATCGCGGAGGCCGACTCGACTTTGGGAAGGACGTACGAATCGGGCGGCCGCGGCGCCTGGCCGGTCACCCGGATGTCGTCCTCCAGTCCCGCGCCCTCCGGGTTGACGCGGACCAGGCGCTCCGCGCCGCCGAAGTCGAGATCCGCCAGGGCGCGCGCCGCCAGGGCGCGGGCTTCAGCCTTGCGCGTCTGGGCCACTCCGTCCTCGAGATCGAGAATGACGCCGTCGGCGCCGAGACCCGCGGCCTTGTCGATCTTGCCACGTTCGGTGGCGGGACAGAACAACAGGGCGCGCCGCGCCCGGCGGCGTCCGACCGGGGGCGTCGGGATGGACCGGCTCACGAAGCGGGTCGCCGCAGGAAAAGCACCGAGCGGTCGACCTCGATCACCAGGGCGCCGCGCTGGTTGAGACCCCGGTGGCGCAGCCTGACGATGCCGCGGTCGGGATGGGAGGCGGAGGGGCGGCTCTCAAGGACCTCGGTCTCGACATAAATCGTGTCGCCCAGAAAGACCGGCAGCGGGTGAACGACACGGTCGTAACTCAGGTTGGCGACGATCGTCCCCTCGGTCAGGTCGGAGACGGTCAGCCCCACCACCAGGCCCAGGGTAAAGATCCCGTTGACGATCCTCTGGCCGAACTCGCTCCGGGCCGCGAAATCCTGGTTCAGGTGCAGCGGCTGGGTGTTCATGGTCAGGGCGCAGAACAAGGTGTTGTCGGCCTCGGTGATGGTCCGGCCGACGGTGTGGCGCAGGCGCCAGCCTGGCGATAGGTCTTCGAAATACTTCCCGGCCATGGGCGGGCTGAGGCTATCCTCAAGCCCCGGCACCGTCAAGTGCCTGTAGACTGTGCGTCATGATTCTCGAGCGCTCCATGGACCCGGGCTGGCTGTCCAATGCCTACCTCGTGGGCGACCGCCCGGGCGGTGGCGCGGTTCTGGTGGACAGCGGCGCCCCGCTCGAGCCGCTCCTGGGCGCGATCGAGAGGCACCGGCTGACGGCGGCGGCGATCCTGACGACGCACCGCCACATCGATCACGTTCAAGGGCACGCGGAGCTGACGCGCAGGACCGGCGCGCCGATCTTCGCGCTGGCACCGGAGGCGCCCCATGTCGGGCGCGCCCTGCCGCTCGAATTCGAGGAGGAACGCGCGTTCGGCGGCCTCCGGGTGCGCGCCGTTCCGCTTCTCGGGCACACCGCGGGTCACGCAGGGTATCTCATCGAAGGCGCGGGGCTGTTCACCGGCGACTGTCTTTTCGCCGGGTCGCTGGGCGGCACGGTGGCCCCCGGGAACAGCGGATTCGAGGACGCACGGCGCGCCGTGGATCGGATCCTGTCGCTCCCGGACGTGACGCCCGTCTATCCCGGACACGCGGGATCCTCGACCGTGGGTTCCGAGCGCGCGGGCAACCCCTTCATCAGGGTCATGCTGGGTCTCGAACCCGAGGGCCGGGGGCCGTGCCGCGCTCTGGGCCGGGAGGCCCGGCTCATCGTGCTGGCGCGCGACTACGACGGCGGCACGAAGGCGTGGGTCCGCTTCGAGGACGGACGGGACGCGCTGGTCCCGGGGAGCCGGGTCATGGTCCCGGGACGCTGATGGACCGGCGGCTCGAAGGGGCGCGGCCGCCGACCTTGACCCGCCTCCGGCGCCTCGCTTAGAATCCGCTCTCTTTCGAGACAGGTCGGGGCGTAGCGCAGCCTGGTAGCGCACTTGGTTCGGGACCAAGGGGTCGGTGGTTCAAATCCACTCGCCCCGACCATCCGAAGCTTCCGATGAAAGCCACCCGGTTCCTGGTCAGCGGCGTGGTTCAGGGGGTCGGCTACCGCTTCTTCGCCGTGCGCGCCGCCCGGGGCCTCGGGATCCGCGGCTTCACGCGCAACCTTCCCGACGGCCGCGTCGAGGTGGTGGCGCAGGGGCCCCCCGAAGCGTTGCGTCTGTTGTGGG
>DAISWT010000239.1:0-4889 GCA_036826235.1 Acidobacteriota bacterium
GCGGCCCGCCGGTATTGTTGAGGAGGATTTCGACGGGACCCGTCCTCTCGACATGTCGCGCGACGACGGCCCGCACCGACTCCGGCTCGCCGAAGTCGCCGCGCAGGTAGTCGTGCCCGGCCGGCCCGCCGCGGGCGGCGTCGAGCTCATTCCGCACCCTCCGCAGCGTTTCTTCGTCACGCGCCAGAAGAGTGACCTGGGCGCCAAGACGCGCGAACTCGAACGCGCAGGCGCGGCCGATCCCCTGCGTCCCGCCGCACACCAGCGCCCTCTTCCCGCCCAGTGGCCCCATCGACGGTTCCCGGACGGAAGAATAGCGGGTCGGGGCTCTGCGGGGCAAGTCGCGTGCGGCCAAAAGCCCGAGGATGCTTGCCTCCCCGGCCGGTAACGCGCTCGACGATGCGCCGCTCTTCGTCATCTCCCGGAGGGGGAGGCCTGGGATTCAGGCGCCCGGCTCGATCGTCAGGTCGCCGCTGCCGGTGTCGACGTCTATCTTGATCCGCGCGTCGCCGCGGCGGTAGCCGATCACCTCTTTATGCTTGACGATCGCCTCGGCGTCCTTGTAGCCCATGCTGATGTCGCCGCTGCCCTGGTCGGCGAGGGCCTCGAAGGCGGCGTCGGGCGCGAGACGCAGGGTGACGTTGCCCGAGCCGGTTTCGGCCTTGACCCGCGCCAGACGCGCGCCCTTGTTCTCCAGGCGGACGTTGCCGGAGCCGGTGTCGGCGCGGAACTCTTCGATGTCGCCGCCGGAGACGTCCACGTTGCCGGAGCCGGTGGCGGCGACGACGAGCTTCGCGGTCGCCGTGTGGATCCTGACGTTGCCCGAGCCGACGTCGCAGCGCAGGCTGTCTCCCTTGAATTCGCCGAGGTCGCAGTTGCCGCTGCCGGTGTCGCAGACGAACGAGCCCTCGAGAGCGCGTGCCGTCACGTCGCCCGAACCGGTGTCCGCCTTGATCTCCCCCCGCACCTTCGACACCGAGACGTCACCGCTGGACGAGTCGAACAGGATCTTTCCCTCCACGTCGTGTCCCTCGAGGAGGCCGACCAGGTTGCGGAAGGTGGCGTTCTCGAGGTGGCGGGGCACCTGCACCTCAACGTCGGCGTACAGCAGGACGCCGTGGTTGCCGCTCACCTTGACGCGTTGGCCGTCGTATTCCATCGAGGAGTTGAAGTCGCCGAACAGCTTGCCAAGGATCCCCGCATCCGATCCTCGGCCCGGGTAGCGGATGGTGTTCCCGCGGTCCAGCGGGTAGATGACGCGCAGCGTGGGCACGCCCAGCTTGCCGGCGACCTGTTCGACCTTCATGGCTGTCGCCAGGTCGTCGTCTTCGGCGTGGATGGTGGCGACCGCCACGACCGACGGGCCGGAGCCCGGGACGACCCGCATGGTCCCGGCCAGGTTCTCGACCACGAAGTGGCCGAGGGCATCCGGCGACAGCTCGACGCGCACGGTGCGGGTGGTCTCGGCCGCCACCACCATAGGGACGGCCGTGAGCGCGATGAGGGGGAGGACGACAAGAGCGGTGGACAGGCGCATGCATGCCTCCTTCAAGAGTGTTGATGCATCGTACGACCGCGACCGGTTCAAGGTTCCAGCCCCGGGGCTGAAATGGTCCCTCATGCCGCGCCGAGTGGCAGGCGCAGGCGCGCCCGGCAGCCAGGGCCGGGCTCGCGGTTCTCGAGCGTCAGCGTGCCGCCGTGAGCCTCGGCGATCTGGCGGCTCAGGACCAGCCCGATGCCGGATCCCTGCTGCTTGGTGGTGAAGAACGGCACGAACAGGTTCGAGGTGTTGGACATGCCGGGGCCGTCGTCCTCGACGAACACCTCCAGGGCGGCGGGGGAGCCGCGCACCTGGCGCCAGCCGGCTCGCACCCCGCCGCCGGTCTCCAGGGCGGCGTCGGCGCCGTTGCGCACCAGGTTGATCAGGAGCTGCTCGAGCTGGTCGCCGTCCGCCCGGACGTTGAGCTCGGGACCGGGGAGGATCGCCACGCCCAGCCGGATCTCGAGACCCGCCACGCGCCGCACCAGCTCGCCAACCGCCACGCTGCCGAGCCGGGGCGGCGGCAGGCGCGCCAGGCGCGCGTAGCCGTCCATGAACCGGCTGAGCGAATCGGCGCGGGCGGCGATGACCTCCAGGCCGCGGCGCAGGTCGTCCTCCCAGTCGGCCGGCTTCGGCGCGCGGGCGATGAGCCGCTCAAGGCTGCCGGCGATCGATTTGATCGGGGCCAGCGAGTTGTTCAGCTCGTGACCCATGACGCGGATGAGGCGCTGCCAGGCCTGGCGCTCCTCCTCGCGCAGGGCGCGGCTGACGTCTGAAAGCACCAGGAGCTGGTGCGACAGGCCGCCCTGCCGGAACCGGCCGCGGCGGACTTCCCAGCGTCCGGAGCGGCCGGGAAAGGCCAGGTCGAGGATCGGCGCGGCGTCAGAGCGCAGGCAACCCTCGAGACCGAGCTCCGAGGCGCTCGAGCCGAGCAGGCGCTCGGACGGCTGCAGCAGGAGGCGCTCGCCGGCCCGGTTGACCAGGCGCAGGCGGGCGGCGCCGTCGAAGGCGAACACGGCGACGTCGATCTCCTCCATCACCTTGCGCAGCAGAGCGGTCGCCTCCAGGGCGCCGAGACGCTGCTGACGCAGTGTCTCGGCGAGCGCGTTGACCTCCAGCATCACTTCGCCCAGGGGATCGTCGGAGCGGGCGCCGCGGGCCCGGATGGAGAAGTCGCCCTCGCGCAGGGCCGCCAGAAGGTTGGAGACGATCTGCAGCGGCCGGACGACGCGCTCGCGCACCGCGAAGGCGAAGCCGAGCCAGGTTGCGATGAGCAGGGCGCCGAGTGTCCAGCGCACCTTGGCGCTGTAGTCGCCGGTCCACAGGATGATCAGGGTCGCCAGGACGCCGGTGGCGCCCGCGAGCAGCGTCAACAGCAGGACACGGCGCTCGTGTCGAAGATATCGGTCCCGCGGGCGCCCGCTGCCGGGGTGGCCGCGCGGCGGCTGCCAGGACCTCACAGCCCGTGCCGCTGCAGGCGGCGGTACAGGGCGCTGCGGCTCAGGCCGAGGGCGCCCGCCGCCTGGCTGACGTTGCCGTTGTAGCGCTGCAGCGTCTTCTTGATCAGGAAGCATTCCACGTCCTCGAGGCTCATCTCCTCGAGGCCCGGCTGGCCGTCGGCGGTGGCGCGCAGCGCGAGATCGGAGACACGCACAAGCGGTCCCGGGCTCATCAGGACCGCCCGCTCGACGGAGTGATCCAGCTCGCGCACGTTGCCGGGCCAGCGGTGCTCCAGCAGGGCCTTCTGGGCGGCGTCGTCGAAGCCGTGCAGCGTCTTGCGGTAGCGCACCGCGTGCTGCGACAGGAAGTGCCGCGCCAGGACCGGCACGTCCTCGCGGCGCTCGCGCAGGGGCGGCACGTGGATCTCGATGGTGTTGAGTCGGAACAGGAGGTCCTGGCGGAAGCGGCCGCCCGCGACCTCCGCCCGGATGTCGGCGTTGGTGGCCGACAGGATGCGCGCGTCCACCTTGCGGGTGCGCGACGAGCCGACCCGCTCGAACTCGCCGGTCTCCAGGACGCGCAGCAGCTTCGACTGCAGGCCCGGCGGCACGTTGGCGATCTCGTCCAGGAACAGCGTTCCGCCGTCGGCCAGCTCGAACCGGCCGACGCGGTCGGCCCGGGCGTCGGTGAACGCGCCCTTCACGTGCCCGAACAGCTCGCTCTCGAACACGCCCTCGGAGAAGCCGCCGGCGTTGACCACGACCAGCGGCAACGAGACGCGGTGCGAGGCCGCGTGCAGCGCCTGGGCCACCACACCCTTGCCGGTGCCGTTCTCGCCGGTGATCAGGACGTTGGCGTCGGAGGGGCCGACGCGCTCGATCAGCTGCACGACCGGCCGCATGGCGGCCGACTCGGCCACCAGACGCGGGCCGCCGTCGCCACGCAGCACCACGTTCTCGGCCTCCAGACGCTGCCCGCGGCGCAGCGCCCGGCTCAGCTCGATCTGGGTCCGCAGGATCGACAGGAGCCGGGCGCTGTCCCACGGCTTCTGCACGAAGTCGCGCGCGCCGCGGCGCATCGCCTCGACCGCCACCTCGACGCTGCCCCAGGCGGTCATCACGATGACCGGCAGGGTGGAGTCGACCGCCTGCATCTGGGACAGGAGATCAAGACCCTCCCGGCCCGAAGTGGTGTCGCGCGTGTAGTTGAGATCGATCAACAGGGCGTCGTAGTCGCGGGTCTTGACCGCCTCGAGCACGGCGCGGGGAGAGGTCGCCGGATCGATGGCGTAACCCTCCTCCTTGAGCAGGAGGCGGAGGGCCTCCAGTACATCCTGCTGGTCGTCGGCGACCAGGATGCGGGCGGTGTCGGTTTTCTTCATGGTCAGCGCCGAAGGGGCGCCGGTATTGTAGTCCAGGCTACTCGTATCTCAATGCCACCATCGGATCGACCCGCGCCGCCCGCCGTGCCGGCACGTAGCACGCGAGCAAGGCGACCGCGGTCAGGAGCAGGGCGGTCAGTCCGAAGGTCCACGGATCGGTGACCGGGACGCCGACCAGCAGGCTCGACAGGACGCGGGTCAGCGCCATCGCCCCCAGCAGACCGGCCACCACACCCAGCAACGCCAGACCCATGCCCTGACCGACCACCAGCCGCAGAACGTCCCACCGGCGGGCGCCGAGCGCCGCCCCCCACCCGAGATGCTGCGCGAGCCATGGGGTCACGGTCGGTGAGAGCACCCCTCCGAGGTTGGCCCCCGTGTTCATGAGACCGGAGAGCGCTCCGGCGTGAGCCTTCGAGAGGTCGACGGTCGATGCCCAGTAGGCGCCGACCGAGAAATACAGCCACCCCGCTCCAAGAGACAAGAGCCCGATCGCGAGGAACGGACTCTCAATGAACGCGCCGGCGA
>DAISWT010000240.1:0-4876 GCA_036826235.1 Acidobacteriota bacterium
TTGCCCCACCGGATCCTAAGTCCGGCGCGTCTGCCAGTTCCGCCACTTTCGCAGATCGCGACAAATCCTAACATGGCCTGGACGGCGGCCGCATGAGCGCGCCGTGGTATAGTCCGCGAAAGTTCCTGGAGACCCACCGGTCTCGATGCGCTGGAGGACGGTTCGCACTCGCGTGCTGGGCGTCACCGCGCTCGCAACGGCGGTCGCCATCGGTGTCGCCATCGCCTCGATGCTGGGCGGCGCGCCGGCCGTCCTCGTCCTCGAGCCTGCCGCCACGACGCTCACGGCCGACGGATTCTCGACGGTCTCGATCATCGCCCGGCCCTCGGGGCGCCGGCGTTTGCCGTCCGATGGAGCGACGATCGCGATCATCGAGGGCGCGCGGCGGGCGACGATTGAGTCCGCGGAATCGACGCGCGACGCCGCGCGCGCCCAGGTGCGCGCCGGATTGCTCGCAGGACCAGTGATCCTCGAGGCGCGCGCGCCCGGATTCGCCCCGGTCCAGGCGCGGCTCGACCTGATTCCCGATCTCGCGGACCGGGACGGCGACGGCCTTCCCGATGTCCTGCGTCTCGACGATGAGGCGGACCGGCAGGCGTTCCGGGGCTGGTTCACCTATCTCGCCGAGGCGCAGTTCTTCCGGCCCGACGGCCGGCGGCCGGTGGAGATCGACGACTGCGCCGCGCTGGTCCGCTTCGCCTACCGGGAGGCCCTCAAGGAGCACACGGCGGACTGGGCGGCGGAGCAGCAGCTCGACGGTCTGGAAGCGATCCTGCCGATCGGGAAATATCACTACCCGTTCACGCCGCTGGGCGCCGGTCTGTTCCGGATCAGGCCGGGGCCATTCCGGCCGGACGACACGGTCGGGGGCGCCTTCGCCCAGTTCGCCGACGCATCGGTGCTGAGGCGGCTGAACACGCACCTGGTCGGCCGCGACGTCCGGGTGGCGCGGCCCGGCGACCTCCTGTTCTATCACCAGCTCGAGCAGGACTTGCCGAACCACGTGATCATCTTCGTGGGGCGGAGCCATTTCGAGGATGCGACCGGACCGTGGGTCCTGTATCACACCGGCCCGATGCACGGCGCTCCGGGCGAGATCCGGCGGGTTCTTCTCGACGACCTCGAGCGGCATCCGGAGCCGCGCTGGCGCCCGCTCCCGGGCAATCTCAACTTCGCCGGGGTGTACCGCTGGAACATCCTGAGGGAGGCGGGCGCGTGAGGCGGGCCCGCCCGGTCCTCCTGGTGGCGGCGCTCCTTCTGTTCACACTGACGCCGATCCATACCGAAGACCGGCCGTACTTCGCGCTCAGCAGCGATCGGACCTGGGCCCCGGGCGAGACGCCGGTCGTCCACCTGTGGGGTGAGAACATCCCGGCCCTCGAGTTCCGCGTCTATCGCGTCAACGATCCGGTGAAGTTCTTCCAGAACCTGCAGGACGTGCACTCCTTCGGCGGGCGGGTCCCGGAGATGTCGCGCGTGGTCTCTCCGATCGAGCGCTTCCACCAGATCAAGAAGGGCTGGAGGGACGCCATCCGGGATCTGTTCCGCGAGCAGTTCAGCGAGGATTCGCGCGCCCATATCCGCGACCGCATGCTGGCGCGGGAGCGGCGCTCCGCGGCCGCGGCGGCGGATTTCGCGACCGTCCCGGTGCTGAACCCGCAGCAGCTGGTCTCCACCTGGCGGGAGAACATCGGGTCGGGCTGGGGCTGGGCCGAGCGCACGGTGCCGCTGCGCACCCGGGGCAAGGGTCTGTACCTGGTCGAGGCGGTGCGCGGCGATCAGCGCGCCTACACGGTCGTCCTGATCACCGACCTGATCGTGGTCACCAAGACGTCGCCCGGACGGATCCTCGCCGCGACGGTCGATCGGCAGACGGGCGCCCCGGTGCCGGGCGGCGCGGTGTTCTTCTGGTCCGACAAGAAAGAGGTCGCGCGCGCCACGGCCGACGACCAGGGGCTCGCGGACGCCCGCATCACCGCCAGGCGCCCGGAGAACACCCTCGTCCTGGCGAAACGCGACGACGATTTCGCCGTCGATTCGCTGAACTCCTGGAGCCTGAGCAGTGATCCGGACCGTTACTTCGTCGGCTACGTCTACACCGACCGGCCGGTCTACCGGCCCGGGCACGCGATCCATTTCAAGGGGATCCTGCGCACCCAGGCCGGCGCCCGCTACCGGCTCCCCGAGCATCGCGAGATCTACGTCGAGATCCACGACCCCGACAACAACCCCGTGTACCGGAACGCCCTCAATTTGTCGGAACTCGGCACGGTGGACGACGACTACACGCTGTCGGGTTCCGCGGCGCTGGGCTACTACTCGATCGAGATCCGCGCCGGCGACTCGAAGGTGGAGGGCGGCTTCCACGTCGAGGAGTACAAGAAACCGGAATACCTGGTGAGCGTGACGCCGGACGCCAGGCGGGTCCTGCAGGGGGACGCGATCCGGGCGACGATCGAGGCGCACTACTACTTCGGAGAGCCGGTCCCGGGCGCGAAGGTGACCTGGGTGGTGCACCGCTCCCGCTACTGGTCCTACGCCCTTTATGGCGAGGAGGAAGAGGAGTTCGAGGGCGGCGGCGACGAGGAGGGCGGGGAGGGCGACCAGGGAGATTACGGCGATTACGGCGCCGGCGAGCAGGTGGGCGAGCAGAGCGGCAGGCTCGACGCGCAGGGGCGTCTGGTCATCACCGTTCCGACTGCCGTGGCGCGTGACAAGCACGACATGCTGTACCGGATCGAGGCGCGCGTCACCGACGAGAGCAACCGGGAGATCGCCGGCTTCGCCTCCACCCTCGCCACTTACGGCTCGTTCCTGGTGACGGTCCGGGCCGACCGCTACCTCTACGGCCCCGGCGAGACGGCCGCGTTCCTGATCCGGGCGCGCGACTACGACGGCAAGCCGGTGTCGACGAAGGTTCGCCTGATGCTGTCCGCCTGGACTTGGTACAACCGGCCGGCCCGATCGATCGGGACGTTCGATGCGGAGACCGACGCCCAGGGGGAGGCGAAGGTCGAGGCGCCGTTCCCCGAGGGCGGTTCGTATCTGGCGAAGGTCGTCGCGACCACGCCTGAAGGACGCGACGTCGAGGACGAGACGTACGTCTGGGTCGCGGGGGAGAGCAGCGCCTGGATCTCCGGGAGGGAAAGCGAGCGGATCCAGATCGTTCCCGATCGTCCCAAGTACCGCGCCGGCGAAACGGCCCACGTGCTGATCATCACCGGGGTGCCGGACAGCCACGTGCTGGTGACGACCGAGGGTCGCGAGCTGCACACGCACCGGATGATCGCCCTGCAAGGGCCGACCGTGACGGTCGACGTTCCGATCCTCCCCGAGTACGCGCCGAACGTCTACGTCGCCGCCGTGTTCGTCCGCGGCAACCGGATCCACCAGGGAGCGAAGGCGATCAAGGTGCCGCCGGTGGAGCAGCAGCTCACCGTGGAGATCGAGCCGTCGCGCGACACGTTCCGGCCGGGGGACGCCGGGGTCTTCACGGTGTCGGCGCGCGACTTCCAGGGGAGGCCGGTGGCCGCGGACCTGAGCCTCGGGGTGGTGGACGAGGCGATCTACGCGGTCCAGCCGGAGATGAACCCGGACATCGTGTCGTTCTTCTATGGCCGCGGCCCGAACCGCGTCGAAACCGATTCCTCGTTCAGCTACTACTTTCACGGCGCCTCGGGCAAGAAGGCGATGCGCCTGACCTCGCTCAGACCGGGATCGGCGCTGGCGGCGCTCAAGCCGCAGACGCTGGTCGAGCCGCGGGTCCGCAAGGCGTTCCCCGACACGGCGCTGTGGCTCGCGCACCTGACCACCGGTCCCGACGGCCGCGCCACGGCGAAACTGAGCTTTCCCGACTCGCTGACCACCTGGCGGGCCACGGTGCGCGGCGTGACGCGGGACACCCAGGTCGGCAACGCCGTCCGCAAGGTGGTGGTGCGGAAGGACTTGATCCTGCGCCTGGTGACGCCGCGCTTCTTCACCAAGGGGGACGAAGCGACCGTCTCGGCGGTGGTGCACAACTACCTGGCGTCCGAGAAGACGGCGCGCGTGTCGCTGCAGGCGGAGGGGCTCGAGATGGTCGAGGGGGAGACGCGCGACGTCGTCCTGCCCAGCCGCGGGGAGGCGCGCCTCGACTGGAGGGTGCGCGCCCCCGCAGTGCGCGAGGTGACGATCCTCGGCAAGGCGCTGACCGACGAGGAGTCGGACGCCATGGAGCTGGCGCTGCCGGTCCGTCCCTTCGGCGTGACCATGACGATCGCCCGATCCGGGTCGGTCGCCGCAGCGGACGGCGCCGCCTCGGCCGATCTCGAGTTCCCTGGCGGGATCGATCCCGACTCGCGCTCTCTCGAGGTGCAGGTCACGCCGTCGGTGGCCGGGACGATCTTCGGCGCGCTCGACTACCTGACGTCGTTCCCGTACGGCTGCACCGAGCAGACCATGTCGAGCTTCCTGCCCAACGTGGTTGTGGCGCGGGCGCTCAAGGATCTCGGCGTCACCTCGAACGTCGACCGCGCCGCGCTTCAAGTCAAGATCGACAAGGGGCTGCAGCGGCTCTACGACTATCAGCACGAGGACGGCGGCTGGGGCTGGTGGCAGACCGACGACAGCCACGCCTTCATGACCGCGTACGTTCTGTCCGGTCTGAGCCAGGCGCGTGCGGCGGCCGTCGAGGTGCACCCGGAGACCGTGCAGCGGGCGCGCGACTGGCTGAAAGCCCAGTTCGACCGATCGGAGCGCGTCCTGCCGGACCTGCGCGCCTACATGGCTCTGGCCCTGACGGAGGCGGGGCTGAGGGACGCCAAGGTGCTCGACGCCGTGTGGTCGGAGCGCACCAAGATGACCCCTAACGGCGTGGCGCTCGCCGGTCTGGCGCTTC